>JAZQOG010000009.1:0-7930 GCA_045627765.1 Paludibacteraceae bacterium
CCAAGCAACAGGACCACCTTCTTTAGTAACCTTAACGGTGAGGTTTTTGAGGTTATCCATTGATTGTTTGCCAAAGGTCTCTTCAACGTTGACATTTACGCTATTCCAACCGGCTTTATATTCGCCCGGGATAGTAATCTCAGCGGTAGGATCAATACCATTGAACTCCATTTTAACGACAGGAGCATTTCCGTCTTCAGCAAACCAGATATCGAAGTGGAGGTTAGCATAATCAGCCACGCCGGCACTCTTCCAATCGGAAGCGAAGCAGTCCCAAGCCATCGTTTTAGCATAGAAGAAGTTCACACCGGCTTTGCAGGCATCTTCCCAGTTGCAGCCACCCCAACCTTGAGGCCAATATCCGAGGTTGTTGTCATACGTTTCGCACATGATAGCTTTCACATTAGCAGCATCCACGGTCGGAACTTGAGGAGTACCCACCTCCGGTACAGGAGGAGCTTGAGACTCTCTCTCTTTAATGGAGATGTTGGTGATAGTAACGGTTTGTGCAGGATCCCATCCAAAGTCCCAAACCATTAGACCATTAGCGGTCTCAGCACCGGCTACTGTCCACTCGGAAGTCCACGTTTGCACTTGGTCGGTAACAGCGATGTTTTGGTTAGCCATAGCGATTTGGGTGTCATCAAAAGCCTTGAAGGTAACGCCACCGCAGTCAGCGGTAGAGGCTACGATGTCAAAACTTACCTGATATTCCTTGTTAGTTCCTAAAGTGGTGATACCGGTAGCAAGGAAGACTTGGTTACCCCATTGCCATTCGCTTTGTGCCTTAATCTCAATAGAGAGAGTTCCGGATGGGGCATCCCATGTGGCTTCAGGACTTTCAAACTGCCCCCAAGTGTGGTCAACACTGGCGTTGGCAGCCACGAACAGTTCATTCTCTGCTTCTTGAGCAAAGAGAGTTGCGCTCAAAAAGAGTGCAGACGCAAAAAGAAAAAATTTCTTCATAATTTTGTGTGTTAAAGAGTTAATATTAAATTAAGGCAAGACCTCAATGTCTTGTACCTTTTTGGCTTGTTTTTCAAAATTACGCTACAAAGGTAATACTTTTTTTTGATATGTGCAAATATTTTTTTATTTTTTAACGAAAATTTGCTCTCCCATTATCGTATATGCCGAATAGGGAGTATAAATGACCATTTTCCCATCGGCTATTACCTTTTTCGTTGCGCCTTGTGCGTCGGGAAGGGTGCGCTGCAAGCCATCGTCCAAATCGGAGGGGCTTGGTACATAATTCAACTTCTTATCCATCCACTCAAAGCGTTTCGTGATATAGTCTTTAAGGATCTTCACCTCGCCCGAATAGGAACCTTGAGCACCCCAATTCATATGAACTGTTTGGTTAAGAACAGGCCAACGCAAAAAATTAAGTTTCTGACTTTGGTCAATAATATCCACTAAGCTATCCACAAAACGGTTCATTTGTTCGGCACTCAGTCCTTGATCACGCCTTTCGGCATAGATGGCGGGCAGGAGTTGCTTACCTTCGGTACTTGACAATATTTGATTTACAAAACTCAGCATCTGTCCTGCCGCCGATCCTCCTGAACGATAGATATAGTCCGATTTGTTATTGATCCAATGGGTACGATAGTCGTTCTCAAAAGCGATGTCAAAGTCCCAAACAGGTCCCACAAACAGTTGGTCGGAGTTGGGTTGTTTGTACATATAAGTGGACCAATACGTATCCGTATTTCCTCCTATCTCGCCCACCAAGAAATGGCGCAAGAACGAATCGTAGTCCAAGTATTGGGACTTGTTTTTCTCCATTTGGTCAAAACCCGCTTTGATAGCGTCGTGTACCTCCCACGTAAGGTCCTCATCGCTTGGATATTTGATGGTAACGGGATTGCCGCCCTGCGAGTAGAAATGGTCTATCGGCAGTTCTTGGTCGGCATAGGCATCCACTTCGACAAGGAAACCGCCCGCCGTTTCTTCGCTCACGGGCACACGATTTTCGCCCACTTCCACTTGGTCGCAAAATTGGTAGCAACCCTCATATTCGCCATTGAAAACCACATCAACCAATGTGCCGTAGGGGGTATATTCGAGCCCCAATCGACGGCTGAGCTCAAAAGCGCAAAGGTTGCGAATGAGTGTCTTATCGCTATAGTTGCTCAGAAGGGTCCATTTTTTTGCTTTAGCAGGAGCATCGAGTGGACGTTGTTTCTTCTCGAACTTAATGCGATAGGGTTTCTTGGGGAAACTCATACTGGCATTCCCGCGCAACCTCACACCTCCGGGGACGGTAAGGATACCGTCCTTGGAGATGATAGAGATTGTACTTGTAATATCGTTTTCTTTGTCGTACGGATGCACATTGTCTTTGGTATGAATCACCACGGTCGGGAGGTTGGTCAGGGTCGCGAGTTGGCTATCGTCCCCCTCACCGGCGGTGCCGTAAAACGCCACTTCGGCAATGTTGCATCGGGCGTCATTAGGACCGATATAGCGAACGTATCTCACACCGCGGGAGCAAGTAACGGGGGCATAAGACATCTGTCCGATGGTGCCTGCCTGACCGATGATATAGAGCGGGATAGCGTCCATAAAATCGGGACTATTTGCACCTTCGAACACACCAAGAATGACGCGTTGTTCACCCTTGCCGTCATCACGGGGGCTCCAGCCTACTTTGTCGATAATGTAGGTTTGTCCGAGGTCTAAGCCGCACCAAGTGTTACTACGGTCGTAGGAAGCAAAGTACGTGCTTAGGTCACCATCGAAAGCGCTGACGAATGTGTTTTTCGCCGTTGTGGCTTGATTGGTGCTATAGTCCACGGACGGGGATGACCCCATTGGTGTTCCGGTTAGCAGAACCGATAGAAGAAAAGGTAACATTGTTATGTTTTCATTTTATTTACTATTTGACAATTTACTATTTACCATTTATTTACCATTTGATTATTGGATTATTAGTCCTTGGGCATTGTAACTCTTGCCGTCGCGGATGATGACGAAGAACCTGAAGTTATTAATCCTTCTATTTCTGCATAATTTTTTTTCGCCTCTTTTTCCGGCAACGAAACTCGCTGAGCAAGCGCAAAAATATCTTCTTTCTTGGGATCGGGGTTATCATTAACCGAGGTAGTATGGTAGTCCCCCTTTATTCCACAAGGTAACAAATCGTACGCCGGAGCCAAATGCCATCCTTCATCATAAAGGAACGAGAAGTTCTTTGCGTGGTCATCGCGATTACCAATAAGCACATTAAAGACCATTAACCGGTAGAGTTGCCACATCTCTTCCATCGAATGTGTCAGCTTAGAAGTAAGCGCAAACAGATGCCAATAATCTATACTTGGTAGTTGATAATCTGCCCGCAACAATCCTCCTGCCGAGATAACATGTACTTTTTTGCCTTCCTTACGATCGAAACGCTCTGTAGCAAACCAACAATCATCAAAAAGCCGCGTCTGAGGCATCGCTATACCGCATCGTTTCGCTAATAACGAATACTCATATTCTCGCCTTCCTACCTTCTTATCATCCGATTTGGCACAAAACTTGACAAGCCACTCTTTACCATCGGCTTGTAGGAAAATCTTTGGTCTTGCCCCACCCGGCGAACCGCCTCGTTGAACAAACTGCTCTAACATCTCTCCTGTATAGGTATCGCTATCTAATATCGCTGCCGATTCTGCAGACAAACGCTCAAAATCAACAAACTCTTGATTCTGCCGCAAACTCCTATCCGGACGGAACTCTAATGCACCACGACCATTCGTACCAACCAAACACAACCACTCTAAGATATTCAAATTGGCGCTATTGATACCTTTTGATTGTAAATAACGATGAATAATCAAATTGCCCCAACCATCCGGTAAACAATCATTAAAAACACCAAAATTACCTTCAAAAGGATGATACTCCGCCACCTTTAACCCCGGCTCCAGAGGCAACTCAAAAGGCGATATACTAAACCCCTCTTGCAACCAAGCAGGCGAATACTCAAAAGCACAAACCGATGGCTTATAAGGTGTTAAAGCTAAACGGCCAACCAACGCGTCATGATACCAAACTTCTATTGCAGACAGATTACTCATGACGAACACGTTTTTTAGGAGACGCAGAATTTAACATCTCATCCATCGTTGCCCACGTGGGATGAGTGAATAACGCAGTCACCTCTTGCAACCCATTGAGCGCATAAACAACTTGAATAAATGCAGATAAAGAAATCTGTCCCTTCTGCTCAAATAAACGATACGTTGACAAAGGAATACCTGCTTTCTTGGCAAGGTCTTCCTGCGTCAAACGCTGCTCCAGTCTCCGCTGCTTGATACGAGCAGATAGGTCTAACTGAACTTGATGAGGTGTCAATAAATCCGTTATCACACTTATACTTTTTTAATTCGCGCTGCAAAGATACAAAATTATTTTCACATACGCAAGACAAATACTAATATTTTAGCAATAATCTTTACTTTTACGCAATAACTACTAATATTTTATTACTTAACCTCATTCTCTATTTGATACACGCGTATCCAGTCCACAAACATCTGTGCCGGACCATTCTTCAGGGCGGTAATGTTCTCAACATCAAAGATACCCGTAAAATTGCCTCCTATCGCTAAGTTAAGAATGAGGAAACTCGGCTTGCTCCACACTTCTTTGCGGTTGTAAGCAGGATCCTCGTTGTCTTCCAGACGGGTGGCAAAATAAGGTCCGTTTTCCGGATGGCTATCCTTATCCATATAAATCTTGACCGAATCGGGTGTCCACTCGCAGGTCACAATATGGAAGGTGTCCTCTACCGAATACGACCACGTCTTGGCTTGGGCGTCGCTCCACACTCTATCCCACGATGCGCCCACATGCATCGCTCCATTGAAATAGCGGTCCTGTGTCCCGCTGCGGAAAGCGTTGGAGTTGCCGAGTTCGATGATATCCAGTTCGCCGCATCGGGGCCAACCTACCTGCGAATAGTTATTGCCCATCATCCAAAAGGCGGGCCATAAGCCGTTGGCGGTATTAGGGAACTTGATGCGAGCTTCCACCTTACCGTACGTAAAGTAATATTTGCCCTTGGAATTGATGCGTCCCGAGGTGCAGGTCTTACCCTGATAATTCTCTTTGGTAGCGGTGAGGATGAGGCAATGGGCACCGGTCGAAGGTTCGGTACCCAATGTAACCGCCTTCTCACAGTAGTATTGCAGTTCGTTGTTACCACCGCCGTTGCCGTTGACTTCGATATTCCAAACATCGGTATCGAGAGTAGCGTCATCAAACTCCTCACTCCAAACCAGTTGATATCCGCCGGAGGGTTTTTGCGGTGTTGAACCACCAAAACGCAGCCCACTGACATTGATATTTCCTTTGACAAGTTCGAGAACAATCTCGTGTTTGCCTGCCTCAATAGTCATTGGCAATACGGCAGAACCAAAATTCGCCAAGTTCGAACCGGTCTTAGGCAGAATAAGATAGTCGTCCTTGCCGTCAATACGCACATTGAGCATAGCCTCAAACAGGGCAGCATAACGGATGGTGATCGCCGTATCTGCCGTTGCGTTCGCCATCTGATAGGTAACCGCATTGCCGGTACCCCAGTCATAAAGCATCAGTCCCTCTGTTCCCACTTCTTTGTCTTTGCAGGGACGGACATTGAGACTGTTCTGACCTACGGCTACATACTCGCCACCATAGATATACCCGTCGCGCTTGAGATAAACCGACTTATCAAACGATGAGAACCAGCAATAGATCTTACCCAAATCGGTCAACCCGTTGCCGAAACCATCTTTGAGCAGTTGCATATACGGATACTTGTCCTCCGTCTGATAACGCGGAATAAACCACGAATAGCGTTCTATCTTCGGGGTTTGCTCCAAGTAATTGAGCATCTCGCATAGATAGCGCGCTTGCGCATCGGGGGAAGAGATATTCTGTTCCCACGCGCAGAACTCCGTGAGCCAAATGGGTTTTTCGTACTTGTCAAAGAGGTTGATAAATCCCTGTACTCCGCTTGCCGAAGGCATATAGCAGTGCAGGGCAATGGCGGACATATCGTCTTTACCTACGAGTGAGATGAACTCATCAAGCCATTTGACAGGGTCGTTATATCCCTCCAACGTTCCGTAATTGAGCGCAGGCGAAACGAGTTTGAGATTCATCTCTTTCGCCAGACCGACCACCTCCGGCCATCCTTCTGCGGCTTTGGCAGGGGTCATATTCGCCTGGTCAGTGAGGTTGGGTTCATTGTAACCCAACAGATACTTGGTGGATGGAGCGTTTTGCACATAGCTGCGAATCTTAGCGGCGGAGTAATTGCGGCTCCAGCACATAGGGCAGAACTCCACACCATATACCTCCATATAACTCCCCGCTGTCTCACCGGGGGTGTTAGCCCAGTTGTAATCCCAACAGATATAGGGAAGTATAGCATCCATATCCGCGGTGGAAGTGAAGTTAAACGCTACACCGCGTTTGGCAGACTTGTGCATAGCGTCTGCTATCGTAGTCTGCTCTATCGGAACCGGTTGCGGATCCGGTTCCGAAGAGCGTTGTTTATTCGGATTACACGAACAAAGCGCTACCGACAACAAGAGTAAATGAGTAATCAACTTGTTCATTTTTATTTCTTCTTATAGAAGAAGACGGCATCCATATTCAGTTGCGAACCTCTGGTGTTACCGGATAAAGCACAAAGGATATTATGACCGGCAGCAGGTTCATAGGTGTTGATGTAAGTGATAAACTTTGTCATCGGGATGTCAAAACCTGCCCAACTGCCGTCACGGGTGAAATCGCCGAAGACCTCGCCTGCCGTAATTGTTTTGGTACCAATGGTAAACGAAGTGGCATTTTCATCATTGAAGATATAGAACTGGTGACTACCTTGTGTAGTGGCTTTCATTCCTAAATGGAGGAAATACTTGTCGGGTTCCGCTTTGATAGCCTCTACCAAATCTTTCAACGGAGCAGCAGAAGCGGAATCCTTCAGGCAGAATCCACAGCCGGACCAGTCTTCAGGTGCAACGACCGTAAGAGAGGTATATCCTTCGTGACCATAATAGTTCAATCCCAGTCCTTCTCCGGCGGCATAGGTCTCACCGGCTTTCCAAACATAAAGGAACTTGGTTATATCATCGGGACGGAAATCACCTTTGATGATGTCTTTCCACTCGGTAAACTGGGTATCGTCAAGGATGATAGGCCATACTTCGGAGTAATCCACTTTTATCGTGGGAGCTTTAACAGAGATAGCAGCTTTGGCTGTTTGTTCGCCAGCGGTAGCGGTAATGATAGCATTACCTACGGCAACAGCGGTCACTTTGACACTTAATCCGTCTTCAGCAGGGGTGAGGGTGATCACACCTTCTTGAGCAACAGCGAAGGAACAAGCCTTGTTAACGGTTAGAGTCACAGAGTCTCCCACTTCCAATTCGGCGGTCTTCGGGGTTATAGTAAGACTTTCGGGGGGAGTCGATTCCGGTTGCGATTCCGGCTTGGGTTCTTCTTTCGATTGGCAGGCTACAATAGCCAATGCAGCCAGCATAAATACAGTTAACTTTTTCATAACATTAAAAATTAAATGGTTAATAAAAATGGTAAATGGTAAATGATAAAACGGTAAATGATTTAGTATCCCGGATTCTGGTCTGACGCATTCAGGCCTTCATTAAGGATAATTTCTTCACTTGGAATGGGGAAGAGTTCATGTTTGCCTTCAATAAACGTTGCCAAATGGGATTGTGCTTCGGGTGTCTCCCGTTTTTGGTAAGCTTCCATGTGTGCCTTCGTATTTCCCCAACGGACGAGGTCAAACCAACGGTGACCCTCCATCGCCAGTTCCATTCGGCGCTCGTGGCGCAGGGTGACTGTCAAGTCTTGGGTGGAGGTATGTCGCTCTCCGTTTATATAGAAAGTATAGTCCGTTCCTACGGCGGGCATCAAAGCGCGTTCG
>JAZQOG010000010.1:0-35974 GCA_045627765.1 Paludibacteraceae bacterium
AATGTGACCGTTTGCAATTTGGCGCAATCCTTGGACGCTATTGCTTGAATTGTGGTCAGTTGCGGGTCGTCAGCAAAAGTTACAGAAGTCAAAACGGAGCAACCACTGAAAGCACTTGCTCCAATAGTCGTAACACTGGCAGGGATGGTGATGGGCGTCAATTTGCTGCAATTATAGAAGGCCTCTTTTCCAATAGTCGTTAAACCTTCAGACAAGGTAACCGAAGTAAGGCCGCTACTACCATAGAAAGCTCTCTCTCCAATCGTCGTAACACTGGCAGCGATGGTGATGGATTGCAAAGATTTGCAACCATTGAAAGCTCTCTCTCCAATCTCGGTAACAGCAAAGGTAACATCGTTGTACGATACGGTAGCAGGAACGGTGTACGAAGTACTCTTATAACTGTTACTAACCACCTTCACGGTGTTGGCTTCACCAACGGCAGTAACTTGGAACTTCAAACCGGAGGTTGCGTCCTCGAATTGGTCACCAACGGCAGGAACTTGTGCCCACAGTCCTGCGCATAGCGTCAGGGCTGCAAATAAAGAAAAAATCTTTCTCATAAGCTTTAATTTTTGAGTTAATAAATATTGTTGTTTTGTAACTTGCTGTATATCAATAAATTACCCCCCCCCATTTCTGGGAGGAGGGCAAATTATGCCTAATTTTTATGTTCTCGCAACTATATATACTTGTCACGAATTCGGCTGCAAATATACAACAAAAATTTGGAATGAGCAAATTTAAGAGCAAAAAAATAAAATTTATTTTATTATTGAGTGCTTTTTAGGTAGAATATGGGAGTTTACTCACGATAGACTACCGAAAAACAGTCAATGAGAGGCTTTAGCCTTTTTGCTCGTAATTGGCTCATTTTAATAAAGACGAGACATGTACATTCGAGGTGGGCGAGCGCAGCGAGGTCGGTGCCCTCGAATATACAACTCATTTTAATAAATACGCGACCGTACATTGGGGGGCATGGTGTCCCCCGCCAAACGGGGGAAACAGTATCTAGCGAAAAGGGGCACTTCTTACTATTCAGCGGCAGGCAGCTTGCCCAAGGTACGGAAATTTTTTGATATGTGCAAGCCTAACGGTACTTTTTTTTCATTTTTGGCCCCAAGCATGCATGCAACTTTTTCCTTTTTGGCCCCAAGGTTACTATTTAAAAAGTTCTTCTAAGGGGATGGACAAGAAATCTTCAGCAGAAAAGCCGTCACCACCGACAACTAATGATCGCCAGGGTTTGAACTGCTCATTAAATAATACCAGTCCTTGATTCAGTTGTCTCCTCCCCGACTTAACCTCAATAGCCACTACTTTCGCATTGCGTTTAAGTACAAAGTCAACCTCATTAATGTTATCTCTCCAATAATACACTTGATAGCCATAAACAGACGCCTGACTAACAAGATATGCTCCAATGGCTGATTCCACTAAGTGTCCCCATACATCAGGATTAGATTCTGCTTGTGCTAACGTTAGGTCATCGTAAACATTATGCAATGCGGAATTGTACACTTGAAACTTAGGAACCGAGTTGTACTTACGTGCAGTGTCTTGTGCGTATTTTTGCAACCCGCAGAGTAATCCGGCTTGATCTAATAGACCAAGATATCCGGCCAAAGTTGTGAGATTGACGGCATCCTGTAACTGCGCCGCAATCTTCTTTAAAGCCAAGAGTTGCCCCGAATAACTGCACCCTATCTCAAATAACTGACGAAGTAATTGGGGCTTTAAAATACGTGTAGAATAGATAACATCCTTGGCAATCGAAGGCTCAATTAGGGAGTCTAAAACATATTGCTTCCAACGCACAAAATCGTTGATATATGGAGCGGCACCGGGATAACCACCATAATAAATATATTGCTCTATGGTCCAACCAAACGCTTCGCGCATTTCAGTAAAAGACCAGTGAGGCAAACGGATCAACTCAAATCGACCCATTAGGGATTCGGAAAGCCCCTGCATGAGCAACATGCGAGAGGACCCTAATAGCACCACCTTCAATTGGGTCTGCGTAAAAGTATCCTTATCCCACTCGGCTTTGACGGTTTCGCTCCAATTAGGAATCTTATGAATTTCATCTATGACTAATAGGCGCTCCTTTTCATTACCTTGCTTCATCTTGAGCCGAGCTTTCTCCCACACCATAGATAGCCACATTTGCCCGGGGTTTACTACATCATCGGCATTATAGGCATCAAAGGGAATGCTAATTGCCTCCAACACTTGTCGCATTAGGGTGGACTTCCCCACTTGTCGAGGTCCAATAATCACTTGCAAGCGTAATCGCGGCTCATTCAGCCTATCTATAACTTGCTGATATTGAATGCGTTTATACTCCATAACGAAAAAAGTTCAAAGTTGTTATATAAAAAGTTCAATTTACTGAACAAAAAAGTTCAATCTGCAGTTTCACGCTGCAAATATACAACAAAAATTTGGTATGAGCAAATTTATTTTCACTTTTTAGGCAAAAAGATGTAATCTGACAACAAAAAGGACTAAAAAAATCTACGGGAGCTCGCTCACAGTAATTTTTGGAGGACTTTTGGTTGTAGGGCATAGCCCTGCCTAAAAAGGGAAATACTTGCTCATATTAATAAATACGCGACCGTACATTGGGGGGCATGGTGTCCCCCGCCAAACGGGGGAAACAGTATCTAGCGAAAAGGGGCACTTCTTACTATTCAGCGGCAGGCAGCTTGCCCAAGGTACAGCTTTTTTTTGATATATGCAAATTTATTTGCAATTTTTATCGCGACGCGAAGGAAATAGCGGCTTTTACATCTCGTGAGCGATGGGCAAGTTACGTCTGCCGGACGATATTTCTATTTCTTAGCCACAAACAAGGGCGGGAACAGCCAGCGCCCACAGGCGTTAGAGGGGCAAAACATAGATGCAATTAACACTGCAATAGCAGATTTTTTCTACTCTTTTTCATAATATAATTATTTTTTTATCTCTCACAGATTACACACGCCCTACGGGCTATTACACTGATTACTCTTTATTTTCCTCACTATTTATTTATTCTTGGATTGTGAGTAAACTCCCATCCATCAAATAAATCAATAGTAGGGACGGTCTCACTTCGCTTTGCTTCGCTCACCCGCCGTGTCTGCTTCCGCATCCACAATAAGGGCTTATTAGCGGTTTTATTCCACAGAAACCTATCCTTCTTTAAACTCTAAACTAATAAACTAGACGGCTACTCTACACTCTACACTCTAAACTTTCCTATCACCATTTGTGTAATATATATATCCCAATAATTTATTATTTCGATGTGCGTCCGCACAGCGTGGAAGGTGATGTCGGCTCTGCCGAAGAAGCCTTCCTTTTACTTTTTAGTTTTGTTATTGGATAGGAGAGCTTGCTCGGCTAGACAATAAGAAAATAAAAAGGTATAATAAATTACCAATCTATCTGCGGAATCTGTGGAATCTGTGAGAGACCACATCTTATCTCCCATAGACAAACTCCCGGACACGCGAGCGAAGGCGTTCGCCTTCTTGTCGCGTCAGCGGATTCGATTGCGGGGAAGTCTTATAATCCCATCCGAAAAGAACCGGCATATCCGAAAAATGGTAACAGCCCAAATGCTTCCCTTCCTCGGGCACGTAAGTGTATTCATAAAACGTTATAGGTCCCTTATAATGAGCCACAAAACCATCTATCGGCGCGTGAAACATGTAGTCGGTTAAAGCCTCATTAAGGCGCACCCAATAGGGCGCATCGCCTTTGGCGACCTTAAACTCCGGCAAGCCATTGTGCTGAGCATAATCGTGCGCCAACGAGGCAAAAAGAGGGAATAATCCGTGTGGCACATTTTGGGTGAACATCCTACTCTCCTCACTTGTGTAGGAGATAAGCAGCGGTTTCGTGCATTCACGTGCGGTCAAATAAGGATAGTCCGTGAACAAGTCACCGTCGATATAAGGCGCAAACGGACAACGCGTCTCGCCCATCACGATGACTCCTTTATAATACTTACTGACGGCTTTTTCTATTCGGTTAATAGGTAGGGACAAGAGTTTGTCCACATGGCGAGTGTTAAGCCCTAAATAACTCAGAAATTTTTGCGTGCGTTTGCGACTATGTTCAGGACTTAAGAAGTGGTCGATACAAGGCGAAAACGCTATCGCTTTGGCAAAGAGCGGTTGCGCCTCTTTAAGTGCCATGAGGTTGATGACCGAAGCGGCTCCTGCCGACTGGCCCATAATAACGATATTCGTAGTGTCCCCACCGAAATCAGCGATGATATCATGAACAAACCGAAGCGCCTGCAACTGGTCTCTCACGCCGAGGTTAGAGTCAAAACGATCACTGAAATCGTGCAGGTTCAAGAACCCATAAACATTCAGGCGGTAGTTGCAACTGACGATAATCGTATTCGTCTCCCTTGTGAGCAACCCCAACTCGTACATCAATTCGTCCCCCTTTCGGGTACCGTTTATCAATTCATCATTCAGCCCGTCAGGGCGGTTCAATTCATCATTAAACCGGTTTCCCGATCCTCCCGTCGTAAACGCTCCTCCATGAAACCACACCACCACCGGTCGTTCAGCGCAGCGGTCATTCAGCCCTTCGGGCGGTCGTTCCGCAGGAACAAAGATATTGAGATAGAGGCAGTCCAAATCGGTATTTTTCGTACTATATTTATTTTGCAATTGGGGGCAGTTCTTGCTGCCTTTATTAGCAATAAGAACGGTGTCCCACGGCGTGACGGGTCGTGGTGCGCGAAAAGCCCACTCGTCCGTAGGAGGTTGGGCAAAAGGAATACCGAGATACGCCATCACACTATCACGCTCAATACCCTCAATGGGTCCGTAGAGCGTTTGAACTAAAAGAAGGATAAAAAGATTTTTCATATTGCCTGCAAAGGTACGACTTTTTTTTGGATTATGCAAATTTATAGTTCGATTTTAAGTGTTTTGTTAAAAAAAATGGAAATAAATTTGCGTATACGAAATTTTTGTTGTAATTTTGCACCCGCTTTTTATCGCATTGACCAATAATGGAGCATTATCTTAGAAATAAGAAAGGACTGATCTTGGGTGCTCTGGACGAGCACTCGTTAGCATGGCACGTAGCCCTGCGGTGTCAAGCCGCAGGGGCTACTATTGTTTTAAGCAATACCGAAATAGCATTGCGATTAGGAACCCTTCCTGCACTTGCTGAGGAACGAAAGATGCCTATTATTGCTGCCGATTTGACGAACATAGAAGATGTTCAACGTTTGATAAATCAGGCGCAAGAGGTGTTAGGCGGGAAGATCGATTTTATCCTCCATTCCGTAGCCCAAAGTCAGAACTTACGCAGGCATCGATCCTACGCAGAAACCAACTATACGTACTATATGCAGACGTTAGATACCTCTGCTATTAGTTTACACAAACTGCTACAAACATGCTATCAGCAAGATGCGCTTGCGCCCTTTGGTTCGGTGGTAGCATTGACGTATCTGGCTTCGGAGCGTTTTCAAGAGGGCTATAACGATATGTCCGATGCGAAAGCGTTGTTAGAGAGTATCGCCCGAAACTGGGGAGGTCTCTACGGACAGCACAACGGAGTGCGCGTGAACACGATCTCACAGTCACCCGTTCCTACACGAGCAGAAGAGCAGTTTGAACTCGTTCAACATTTCCACGAATATGCCGAACAGATGGCTCCTCTTGGTCGCGCTACAGCGGACGACTTAGCAGACATGTGCGTGGCGTTGTTCTCTGACCTTACCCGGAAGATTACAATGCAAACAATCATGCACGATGGAGGGTTTTCCAAGACACTGCTCTCCAACAAAGGCATAGAACATTTGTTTAGATTGAACGCCCTGAGGGCTAATGACACTGAATAAGAAAATAGAAGAGCGATATACCTCTGACTCGATGACGGCTCGTGAGGCACAAGAGATGGCACTGCTGTATAGCTGGGCTCCGGCGGTGTTTGAAGTGAGTCGTCTGCTCATTGAGTGGGGCATATTAGCCGCTATTGATAAAAGTGAGAAAGGATTGACGGTAGAGGAATTGAGTGCGTTGACAGGGCGTAAGGTGCTTGCCATCAGTAGTCTTGTTGAAGCAGGCTTGACTTGTAGGATCTTGCTCATTGATACTCCATCCGATCGTTACCGATTGACAAGATTGGGTTGGTTCTTGCTCAATGACGAGATGACGCACGTCAATTTTGATTTTAATCATCATATCAACTATCGCAGTTTTTACTTTTTGGATAAGGCTTTAGAATCGGAAAGCCCTAAAGGACTACAAACCATCAGTGAGGCAAAAAACATTTACGAGGCACTGCCCGAGTTGGACGAACACACTCGTCAAGCGTGGTTGAACTACGACCATTTCTACTCGGATCATTCGTTTGAGCAAGCCTTGCCTTTTGTGCTGAAGGAGCACCCCAAAACCCTACTCGATGTAGGCGGAAACACAGGAGAGATGGCGTTGCAGTTGGTTGGCAAAGACCCGGATATCCGTGTTACCGTTTGCGACCTTCCCGAGATGATAGCAATGATGGAAAAAACGATAGCGGGTCAACAGGGAGCCGACCGTATCAGCGGACTGAGTATGGATTTATTAGACGAGACACAGTGTTTTACGGCTACCTACGATGCTATTTGGATGAGCCAGTTTATCATGTGTTTTCCCGAATCGAAGATAGACGCTATCCTTCGAAGGGTGACACAAGCGATGCATAAAAACAGTCGCTTATACTTGATGGAAGTGCTATGGAATAGGCAATCTTATCCTGCGGCAGCGTTCTGCCAAACGATGAATAGCCTCTATTTCATGGCGACCGCATCGGGAAATAATAAAATGCTCATTTCGGACAAGTTGCTCGCCCATCTGTCGAAAGCGGGTTTGGAACTGGACTCCACGCACGACCAAATGGGACCCGGTGGGCACACGCTAATGATTTTGAAGAAAATATAAAATAATACAGATATGACAAAACAAGAAGTTATTGAAACGATTAACAAGTTTCTGATTGAAGATTTTGAGATTGCACCGGAATCGCTTAATCCGGAGAAAAAGATTGTAGATGAACTGGAATTAGACAGTTTAGACACGGTGGATATCATCGTTCGTGTCAACGAGATCTTCGGCGTTAAATTAGAGAAAGAGGCTTTGATGGAGATCAAGACCTTAGGAGAGTTCTACGACCTCGTTTATTCTCGTCTTAGTTAATGGATAGGGCTTGGAGTGGACGAACGGGTGGAAGTAAATGGGAACAGCGTAGTCTGATTTTCCTCTTCCGTTATGTGGACCCCATTTGGTTATACCCGTTAATGGGTATATGGATTTTGGGGTACATCTGTTTCGGTCGTGTCCAACGCCAAGCTATCTGGCACTATCATCGGCAACGATTGCGTCAGACCCGATGGCAAGCGTTTTGGGGGCTTATTCGCAACTATAACGAGTTTGGAAAAGCCCTATTAGACCGTTTTGCTTGTTGGGGTGGACGGCAAATGAAGATTACCGTGGACGGGCAAGAACTATGGGATAAGTATCTGATGAACGAACAACCTTTTGTTATCTTAGGGTCTCATGTGGGAAACTTAGAACTCGCAGGCTATACGATTCAGATGCCCCAAAAAGTGTACACCTTGGTTTATATGGGTGAGGCAGAGACCGTAGAGACAAACAGAAAACGCCTTTTTGAACAGATGGGGTTAACGATTATCCCTGTTCAGCAAGATGGAGGGCATATCTTAGATATGCATCGAGCTATTGAGGAAGGGCACGTGGTGAGTATTCACGGTGATCGTTTGTTTTTTCATACGCGCGCAATGCGTGCCTGCCTGTTAGGCGCACAAGCAAACTTCCCCGAAGGGTGTTTTCGTTTTGCAGCGATGGAAGAAGTGCCGGTTCTTTCCCTATATGTGATGCGTGAGGGAAGAGGACAATATCGTGTCATCGTCAGACAACTCAGCGATGGGCACCCTGCTGCGTGTACCCATCGCGAACAAGCGCACGAACTGCTTAACGCTTATACCTCCGTCATGGAGCAGGTGCTACAACGCTATCCCAATCAGTGGTTTAATTTTTACGAGTTTTGGTCATGATATACGCATTAGGTACCGACATACAAACTCCATTAGGCGACTTAACCGCTACCCTGCAAGCCGTTCGGGCGCAGCGTAGTGCTTTAGGTGTTCCGTTGACGAGTTTGCGCGGACGCGAACTAATGCAACCGGTTATGGGGGCTATGCTCCAAGACGAACCGAACATAGAAGGTTATACGTTGTTTGAGAGCCTTTGTATTCGGTCCGCTCAGCGAGCCATAGACCAAGCGAGCATAGATACAGGTAATCGTTGCGTGTTGGTGTTATCGTCCACGAAAGGAGATATATGGACTCCAACCGCCACCACGGCTCGCCGTATAGCGGAGGCATTGGGAATAACAACGACCCCGATAGTGGTCTCTTTAGCTTGTACCTCGGGCGTGGCAGCGCAAATAAGTGCTTACCGCCTCTTGGCAACAGGGATTTACGATACCGCCGTGGTTATTGGTGCGGATGTGCTGATAGAGTTTGTGGTCAGCGGATTTCAATGCGTTCACGCCATCAGCGAAAAGGTCTGTCGTCCCTTTGATAAGAACCGAGACGGACTGAACGTAGGCGAAGCGGTCGGAACGATGGTTCTTTCGACCCAAACAAACAAAGCGAACGCGTGGTGCCTCTTAGGCGGAGCTATCCATAACGATGCCAATCACATCTCGGGTCCCAGTCGTACGGCGGAAGGAGCGTTACGATGCCTTCAAGATAGTTTGGACTTGTGCCGACAAAACAACGTGACCGACGACTTAGCGTGTGTCAGTGTTCATGGTACCGCCACGAACTACAACGATGAAATGGAGTCCATCGCCCTTCATCGAGCAGGATTAGACACACTCCCCGTTTCTGCCCTCAAAGGGTATTGGGGACACACGATGGGAGCCGCAGGCATAGTGGAGACGATTGTTACGATGGCGACCTTAGAGGCAGGATGGATTCCTGCGGTCAAAGGTTTTGAAGAACAAGGAACGACCTATCCTATCGGCGTAAGCAATAAAGAACGAACGACAGATAAACGCACGTTTGTCAAACTCCTTAGTGGTTTCGGAGGCGTCAATGCTGCCGTTGTGTGGTCGGCTGCAAGCAGCCTAAAGGCGGAAGGGCGCGGCTGCAAGCAGCCTAAAGGCAGAGAGGCGGAGTTAATTGGGAGTTATCTGCTTCCTAAAGGAGAGTCTCTAACCAAAGTCTATCGAAACGAGATAGGGGACTGGCCAAAGTTCTTCAAGATGGATAGTCTCAGTAAGATGGGGTTTGTGGGAGTCGAGATGGCACTCAAGCAAGCGAACATCACCTTAGATGGCGAAAAGACCTGTGTTATTATGGCGAACCGTATCTCCTCTACGAAGGATAATCGCGAGTTTGCTGCGACCATAGAAAATCATAATCAGTATTTTCCCTCTCCGGCATTGTTCGTTTATACGGTGCCTAATGTGGTGACCGGTGAGATCGCTATTCGTCATCACCTTTATGGGGAGACGTCGTTTTATATCTTGGATAAACAAGAGGAACTTGAACCGATTATCCAATCCACTGCCCAAACGACCACCGCTGACATCTTGATTGTGGGGTGGCTGGAAGAGGGCGAAGCGAATATCCGAATCCTCGAAACATCGAAACATCGAAACATCGAAAAAAATAAATAATTATGAAACAACAACTCAAAGAGCAAATCATTGAAGCTCTCAATTTAGAAGAGATCACTCCTGCCGACATTGACGATGCCGCTCCTTTGTTTGGAGAAGGACTAGGTCTGGATTCCATTGATGCGTTAGAAATCGTTATGATGTTAGACAAGAACTATGGCATCAAGTTTGCGGATAAAGAGACCTCTAAACAGGCATTAGCCAGTATCGACAGTTTGGCTGCTTACGTAACTGCTCATCGCACGAAATAATGACCATCGCCATCACCGGTATAGGAATCGTTTCAGCCTTAGGGATAGGCCAATCAGCCAACCGTAAGGAGTTATTGGAGGGGCACTCCCACCTCACTCAGGCGCACTATCTGCCGACCGTTCATTCCGAATGGCCGATGGGTGAGGTACCGGCTACGAATGCCGAGTTAGAGGCGTTGCTTCCTATCAAGTATAGGCAAGCCTATGCTTCTCTTAGTCTCAGTCGAAATGCCCTTATCGGAGCCGTAGCGTTGCAGGAAGCATTAGTGGATGCCGAACTGAAAGAACCCTCTTCCCTTACGCTGATTAACGGCACTACGGTAGGCGGAATGGACACAACGGAGAACCTTTATCCGCTATGGCGCGAAGGCGATTATACCACGCTGCCTAATATCAGAGTACACCGAGCCGCAGAGAACACGGCTATCTTAGCAGGATTATGTGGTATCAATCACCACCAAACCGTTTCTACAGCTTGCTCGTCAGCGCTTAATGCCATCATCACCGGAGCGATGATGTTACGTGCCGGTCATGTTCAGCAAGTAGTGGTGGGAGGCGTAGATTCGATGACCCGTGTCCACCTAAACGGATTTGGTTCGTTAGGTATCTTATCCCAACAAATCTGCAAACCTTTTGCTCCCGATCGAGATGGAATAAACTTAGGCGAAGGGGCTGCTTACTTAGTTCTCGAAGATGCCGACCTCGCGCAGCAACGAGGTGCGAAGATATACGGTTATATCGGAGGCTATGGCAATGTGTGTGATGCGTACCACCAAACCGCCTCGTCTCCCGAAGGCGATGGCGCTTATAACGCAATGCAACAGGCGTTGCAGATGGCGGGACGCCAACCCCAAGAGATATCTTATGTCAATGCTCACGGAACGGCTACGCCCAATAACGATGCCAGCGAATGGAGGGCTATCGAACGCGTGTTTGGGTCTCAAATGCCCGTCGTCGAGTCCACTAAACCGCTCACCGGACACACCACCTCTGCCAGCGGTAGTATAGAAGTGTTCTTTACGCTTGTCCGAATGCAAGAGCACCATTGGACCTACGCCATGAGTAATGCGTTCGGGTTTGGGGGAAACGATTCGTCCATCCTACTCTCTTCTCTCCCCTCTCCACTCTCCACTACTCTAAACTCTATACGGCTTGCCGATCGCGCCCTTCAGGGCAGAGAACTCTCCACTCTAAACTCTCAAACTACTCTAAACTCTAAACTCTCCACTCTCCACTCTATCGAAATCCCTGCTATGCAGGCGCGTCGGATGACGAAGATGGTACGGCAGTTAGTGGTAGTGGTTAACAAGGCGTTACGTGCTGCCGGTATAGAGACACCCGACGCAGTGGTCTTAGGCACACAATGGGGAGCGATGGTGCCATCTATGGCACTCCTCAACCAAATGCTCGACCAGCAAGAACAGGACTTGTCTCCGTCGCTTTTTATGAATGCGGCTAACAACACGATGGCAGGCACGATAGCCCGACTTATCCATTGCTATGGATATAATATCACGGTTATGGGGACGGACGATTGTTTCACACTCGCACAAGAACATGCTCGTTTGTTGCTCCAACAAGGTTCGTGTAAGTCTGTGTTAGTGTGCGCTTTTGATGAGATAGCAGAGGGGTGGCAAACCCTATTAGAAAAAGCAGGGTGTCCTGCTTCCGATTTAGTTAAAGCCCAAGTAATATGTATAAACTGATTCTATTCTCGGTGATGCAGTCCGCTTTACTTTGTAGCGGACAGGTGCTGCTCAAATTAGCCGTACAACTCTTTGACCGCAGTCAAGGATGGAAGTATTTCTTTGTTCACGGGATACTAACCAATTGGTATTTGATGGGCTGCGGCATACTGATGACCTCGGCCGCTTTGCTGTGGATGTATATCCTCAAACATTTTGAATTCTCGGTGGCTTATCCGCTTTCGTCTATGGCTTTTGCGTTTGGGGCGGTAGCGGGAATTGTCGTGTTTCACGAGAGCGTTAGTTGGCAACAATGGGTAGGAATATTAATTATTATGATAGGATGTTTCGTAGTAGCCAAATATTGATTATCTTAAGTCTGTTTACGCTGTCTTTGTCTGCACATCAGCGTATAGAAGCCGACTTTGTACAAACACGCACGATGGCGGCTTTGGCCGAACCGGTGGTGCAGAAAGGGCATTTCTTGTATCTCTATCCTGATAGTGTCCATTGGAGTTACGAAGGGCTTGATGCCGTTCAGTTGCCTCCTCAGATGGCGTCGCTCATAAATCTTACGGCACAAGCCGACACGGCAGCGTTGAAGAAAGTCTTTCGTATCGAGCAAAACGGGAACGAGATTATCCTACACCCCCTCAAGAAACAGTTAAGCCGTATTTTTACCACGCTGCAAATACGATTGGGGGAACACGGCGCAGCAGAACAAATCATTATGACTGAACCTACCTTAGACCAAACACGTATAGATTTTAACCATATAACTGTCATTTTATGAAACGAGTAGTTATTACCGGAATGGGCATATATTCCTGCTTAGGAACCACCTTAGACCAAGTGCGTGATGCACTTTATGAAGGTCGTTCGGGGATTACGACAGACCCTAATCGTAAAGAAATGGGTTTTCGCAGTACCCTAACGGCGATCTTGCCCCTTCCTGACCTAAAGAATGTCTTAAACCGCCATCAACGCGCTTTCTTGCCCGAAGAAGGGTTATACGCTTATTGCGCGACTGCGGATGCCCTCCAAAACGCAGGGATTGATGAGGATTATTTGCTTCACCACACCGTCGGTATCCTCTACGGAAACGACTCTTCTGCCCAAGCGGTTATGAATGGAGTGGACCGTATTCGAATGATGAAAGATACCACGATGTGCGGTGCGTCAGCAATCTTCCAATCAATGAACTCTACCATCACGATGAACTTAGGCTGTCTGTTTCATCTAACAGGTATTAACTTAACGATGTCTGCGGCTTGCGCCAGTGGTAGCCACGCTATCGGTTTGGGCGCATTGCTTATACGAGATGGGCTTCAAGAGATGGTGATCTGTGGAGGCGCACAAGAGGCTAATCCTATCGGAGCAGCGGCTTTTGATGGGATATCGGCCTTCAGTATGCGCGAAGCCGAACCCACCAAAGCGTCACGACCGTTCGACCGAGATAGAGACGGACTGGTACCTTCCGGCGGTGCGGCAACGCTGATCTTAGAGGAATATGAGCACGCCATCAAAAGAGGGGCTCCTATCTTAGGCGAGGTCATCGGTTATGGCTTCTCCGGCAATGGAGACCACATAGCCAACCCGAATGTGTTGGGACCGATTGCTTCTCTACAAAACTGCCTTCGCGACGCAGGCATTAAGGCGGAGGATATACAATATATCAATGCCCACGCTACCTCTACTCCTATCGGAGATAGCAGCGAGGCGCAAGCGATCTTCCAAGTCTTTGGAGAGAAAACCCTTCCCGTTACCTCTACTAAGTCTATGACGGGACACGAGATGTGGGCGGCCGGAGCGACTGAGACGGTCTATTCGCTTCTGATGATGCATAACGATTTTATTGCTCCCAATATCAACTTTGAAAATCCCGATGAGGATAGCCAACATCTTTGGATTCCTTCCACCCGATTGGATACGCACTTTGATATTTTCCTTAATAACTCTTTTGGCTTTGGAGGCACGAACTCCAGCCTGATTATACGTAAACTATAAATAGCGCAAAGTACAATGACTCTTGATTCAAAACAAGTCCTTCAGCTGTTACCCCAACGCGCTCCTATCGTTATGGTGGACGGTGCTCGACAAGTGGGCGAGACCTATTATGCCTTGCTCACCATCACTCCTGATAATTGGTTCGTGGAGGGTTCTCAACTCCTCGAAGCGGGAATCGTCGAACACCAAGCTCAAGCAGTGGCAGTCTGTTTGGGACTAAAGAGCAAGGACAAAGGACAAAGGAGCAAGGACAAAGGACAAATTGGTTTTATTGCCGAAGTAAAGAACCTGTCTATCCATCGTTTGCCTAAGGTGGGTGAGACCCTCGCCACGTCTATTACCTATAACACGGCGGTGGAAAATATTGTCCTTATTCAAGCTACCACCACTTGCAACGACGAATGTATCGCCGAATCACAAATTAAAATCTTCCTTCCGTCATGACGAATTATTATCACATAGAGAATCAACACATAACCGACCAAGAGGCACAATTTACTTTGCGCCTTGATCCGTCCTGCGAAGTGTATAAGGGGCATTTCCCGACCCGTCCTATCGCTCCCGGAGCTTGCTCGCTGGAGATGATTCGTCAGTGCGCCTCTATCGCTATAGGGCAGACGATTCGTTTCATGAATATCAAACAATGCAAATACCTCTTGCCTCTTGAACCCGGCATTCACTCCGTCTTGGACCTACACCTCACGTGGGACGAGAACGCTATCAATGCGGTTATGAAATGGCAAGAGCAGATTGCTATCAAACTTAAAGTCAGCCGTTCGTGAAAAACGTTGTGGTCATAGGAGCCGGATTGAGTGGATTGATAGTGAGTCATCTGCTCGCGAAGAGTGGACACCAGGTCACGCTTTTGGAACAAGCAGGACACACGGGAGGGTGTTTGCGGTCCTTCCGACAGGACGAAGTAAGCTTTGAAACAGGCTTCCATTTTGTCTGCGGTCTGAGTCGCTTTACCCCGGTGTATCGTTTGTTTAGACGATTAGGCTTAACCTCTTTGCCTTGGCAGGAAGTCAAAGAGATAGAGGTACATATAGGTTCCGCAACCTATCGCCTTCCTTGTTCTATTCGTCGGTGCAGACGCTATCTGACGCACCTTTTCCCCGACCAAAAAACCAATCTCAAAACCTATTTCCGAACCTTAGACACGATTGCGCATTGCTCTTTACAACAGACGCTGCCTTATTGGGAACAAAACGCTTGGGAATGGCTCCAAACAACCATCACCAATGACGAACTCATCCATGTCTTATCCTCTATGTCCCTCATCATTGACTTGCGTAAGGAGAGCCTACCGCTCTTTTCATACGCGGAAATCATGTGGGGAATCTTATCCTCTACCAAACGTTTACAAGGGGGAGGACAGACACTTATTGAGCGATTGGAGAACAATGCCAAGAAAGCCGGCGTGCGCATCCTTTGTCACGCTGCCGTCAACCGGATACTTGAGTCCGAGACGGGTGTATCAGGCGTACAACTGAGTGACGGACAACGCCTACCGGCGGACATCGTTGTGTCTTCTTTACACCCTCACATAACGATGAGTTTGTTAGGCAAAGACACCCATATAAGAAAAATCTACGCCCGCCGAATAATGAACTTACCCTCTACTCCCGGGTGCTTTACCGTTAATATCCAATTGCGCAAGAACGCCCTTCAACTCCCTCTACACCCTATCTATATCCACCAAAGCACTTGTCTATGGGACGAGATAACCAATAACCAACACCTCATGCTTTATGCTTATCCCCAACAAGATGCGTTAGATATATTGATGCCCATGGCGTGGCAACAAGTGGAACCATGGAAAGAGGCTCCTCATAAACATCGCGGAGAAGACTATGAGCAGTTCAAACAACAGATGGCGGAACATTGTATCGCACTCGTGGAACAAGTCTTCCCCACTATTCGCGAGAACATTATTGCTTATAACTGCTCCACGCCTTTGACGTGGGAACATTACACTCACACGTTTGAGGGCTCTGCCTATGGTACCTATAAGGATTGCCGATCTATCGAGACCACTTTATTAGCACCGAAAACTCCCCTACAAGGACTGTTCCTTACCGGACAATCCCTCGTTCAACATGGTGTGGTGGGAACGGCTATATCCGCCTATTTTACGGCAAGTATGATTGAACCTACAATAAAAATAAAAGTATAAACGATATATGATTTGTGCTCTGATACCCACCTATAATAACGAAAAGACGATAGCTGAGATCGTTGAGCGAACACTCCCCCAAGTGCCGGCCGTATTGGTTGTGAACGACGGCTCCACCGACAGCACCGGAACGATTCTCGCGGAACTGACCTCTAAACATACACAACTTATCGTCCTCACCCTTCCTCACAACAAGGGAAAAGGCTACGCACTCAAAAGTGGTTTCCAAAAAGCATGCGAGTTAGGGTTTAGTCATGTACTCACACTCGATGCCGATGGGCAACATTTCCCGGAGGATATACCCGAACTGATTCATATCAGTAAGATCCGTCCGGAAGCCATCGTCGTGGGTTGCCGCGGAACGAAACACGACAATATGCCCGCCTCTTCGACCTTTGCCAATCGGTTCTCGAATTTCTGGTTTGCCGTGCAAACAGGATTATATCTGCCCGATACCCAAACGGGTTTGCGTATTTATCCTTTAGACAATATCCATGGCACACGCTTAATGACTCGTCGCTACGAGGCAGAACTGCTTATCCTCGTTCTATCCGCTTGGGCGAATGTGCCGATTATTCCGTCACCCGTTAGGGTTTATTATCCTCCTAAAGAAGAGCGTGTTTCCTCTTTCCGACCTTTCCGCGATTTTAGTCGTATCTCTATTCTCAATACCATTTTGTGCGTGTTAGCCGTTATCTATGGGCTACCAAGACGATACGGACGACTGGTCTATTACGGACTGTGTTTTTTTATCTTCGCTGCCGCAGGAAAGATTATCACCTCTCTTTATCGCCTGCGTCCTACTCCCGCAAACGAACAAAAAATGCACCATCGCATACAACGTGGCTGTCAAATCTTCTTATCCGCCTTCCCTACTGCGACTTACACGGTTAATCTCGATAATTCGCAAAATCGAGAAATCGAAAACTCGAAATCTCGAAATCTCGATTCTCCCGCACTGTATATCGCCAACCACTCTTCCTATCTCGATATCATCGCTTTGCTCGCTCTCTCCGATAAGATGCGACTAATCGGTAAGGCACATATAGTGAACAATAAGTTCTATGGCCGCACCGCTCAAACGATAGGGTTTATCCCTATTACCACCGGTGCCGAAGATATGGTTGCCACCGTCAAACACTGGATAGACCAAGGTTATTCGGTGGCTATCTTCCCCGAAGGTACCCGATCGTTGTATGGTGTCCCATTGCGCTTCCACACAGGAGCGTTTCATATTGCCGAGCAACTCCATTTACCGATCCAACCCGTCCTGCTGGAAGGTTATGCGGAGGCATTGCAAAAACGTCCATTTCATGTGGGTAAACCCAAACAAATAAGTACCACCTTGCTTCCGCGTATCGAACCGGAAGATAACCGTTTTGGGAACAACCGACTGGAAAAAGCCAAACAAATGCGCGCTTACTATGACCAATTACTAATGCACGAACTATGAGAGAACGAATCGTCATCTTTCTTTTACTGCTATCCGGCATAGTCATGGCTTCGAAGAAACACGAACTGCGTCCTTATCTCGCGGATTCCACCACCAACACCGGCATCGCAGTCATCATTTGTCCCGGAGGATCTTATTCGTGGCTGTGCATGAAAGAGGAAGGCAAAGAAGTCGCACAATGGCTTAACCAAGAGGGAATAAATGCGTTTATATTACCCTATCGGGTGGCGACTATTCCTGCCTATGTGTTCGGATTTAGAGTGCTTGGATTAGGACATAAGTATCCGGACATGCTCATTGATACCGAAAACGCATTGCAGTGGCTTTATCTCCACGCGGACTCGTTACATATAGACACCTCGAAGATTGGCGTGATGGGCTTCTCCGCCGGAGGACACTTGGCGATGATGTCCTATCTATACAACCGCACCAACTATAAACCTACCTTTCTTTGTTCCCTCTATCCCGTTGTTACGATGAGTACCAAAGAGGCTCATAAACGCAGCCGTAGAGGGGCATTAGGGGTTTGGAGACAGTGGAATAAAACGATGCGAGACTCCCTCTCTCTCGAGAAACATGTGACGAGCGATTGTCCGCCGGTCTTCTTATCCAACTGTAAGGATGATCCTATTGTCCAATACCACAACAGCGAACTCTTGGACTCCGCCTTAACCGCCGAGGGAGTGCCGCACCGCTATATCCAATACGAAACAGGAGGACACGGCTTTGGCGCTTCTGACACTAAAGGTACAGAGGAAGTACGACAATGGAAAAACGAATTTATAACCTGGCTCAAAACAACCATAAAGAATGAAAGCGAATGAACAAATACTAACCCTCCAAGGAAGTAAGGGCAAGTTAATGGCAACCTTGGTTCACCCCTCGTATGCGCAAACGATGGTTATCTTCTTACATGGGTTGTTGTCTAATCGGCAATTCCATCTCTTCAAGCGTCTGGCAAGCCAACTATCGCAAGAGGGAATCGCTTCGCTGCGGTTTGACTTTAACGGACAAGGCGAGAGTGAAGGGCTGTTACAAGATATGACCGTCGAGAACGAACTCCTTGACGCGCAAGCCGTCTTAGACCACGTCAAACAATACCCGTGGGTCAAGCAGATTATCTTAGTGGGCTACTCGTTAGGTGGTGTTGTGGCAGGACTGTTAGCCGCAAAGAATGAACCTTGTGTGGATGCCTTGGTACAAGTGGCTGCGGCAGCCGTGATGCACGACGATGCCCTATCGGGGAAAATAATGAACGCTACCTATGACCCACAAAACATCCCGGACTATGTGCGCGTTTTCTTCGTTAAGAAAATAGGAAAAGCCTATCTCGAAGCAGCACGAGATATAGACATCTTCTCTCGTACCTGCTCCTATTCAGGGCCCGTTTGCCTTATTCATGGTACTAAAGACTCTATTGTCCCTTATCGCTATAGCGAACAATACTACCAACAATATCCCAATGCCCAACTACACCTCATTGAGAACGAGAACCATCTTTTATTGCATAACCCAACCGAGGTGGCACAACTAACCCTACAGTTTATCCAATCTTATAACACCCGCAATTATGGAAAATGATATCGAATTTGCGTCTAAAGAAGAGATAAAAGCGTATCAGGAACGCTTACTTCATCAACAACTGGCATACTTACAGGCCCACTCGCCCTTCTATCAGAGGCTTTTTAAGGCGAATCATATAGATATTGATTCCATTCGCCGTTTAGAGGACTTACAGCGTATTCCTTTTACGCAAAAAGAGGATTTACATCGCGCTAGCGATGAGTTCTTATGCTGCACAAGAAGACAGATTGTCGATTATAGTACCACCTCGGGCACGACCGGCGAACCCGTCACCTTTGCCTATACCGAAAACGACCTACAACGACAAGCCCTCAATGAGTATAAGTCCTTCAAAGCTGCCGGCGTAACCCCCGACTCCGTTGTTCAACTCATGCTCACGATGGATAAACGCTTCATTGCGGGAATGGCGTATAGCCTCGGACTACGCAAACTCGGAGCCGGTATCATTCGCGTCGGGAATGGTATCCCCGAACTGCAATGGGACACCATCCAACGCGTCCAACCCGACGTGCTCATGTGTGTGCCGTCGTTTATCTTACGTCTTATTGAGTATGCGCAGCTGCATAACATTGACTACCGCCACTGTTCCGTCCGCAAACTCGTTACTGTGGGCGAAGGACTGCGTAACCAAGACCTCTCCCTCAACCTCCTCGGACAACGTATCCACCAACTATGGCCCGAGGTGGAACTATATACTACCTATTCCTCTACCGAGATGGGAGCCACTTTTGCGGAATGTGAGTGCCAATGCGGAGGACACCTCCACCCAGAATTAGTCATTATCGAGATCATCGGAGAAGACGGTCTGCCCGTTCCTGATGGACAACCCGGGGAGATTGTGATGACCACCTTAGGGGTCGAAGCCATGCCCTTGCTGCGATTCCGTACAGGAGATATCGCTGCCAAGATCGTCGAGCCCTGCTCCTGCGGACGAAACAGCTACCGACTCACGCCTATCTTAGGACGCAAACACAATATGCTTAAAATAAAAGGTACAACCATCTATCCTCCTGCTATCAACGATGTTCTGGATAACTCCGAACAGGTGCTCAACTACGTTGTCGTTGCACGCACATCGGATACGGGAATGGATAGTGTGATGGTACGAATAGGACTTAAAAACCCTGTTGCTGACCAAGAAACACTCATCAAAGAACTAAAAGACCGCTTCCGTGCGCGACTACGCGTTGCACCCGATATCGAAATCCTACCGGCCGATGTGATTGCTCGTATCAATTTCCCGGCTAAATCCCGCAAACCGATAAAGTTTATAGATGAACGCACTCATTAAACTATATGATTGGCTCACTAAGCACAAGACCCTGCTTTGGATATCTTGTGCTCTGCTCGTTGTACTCTTAGTCGTACTATCGCTGCGGCTTCGATATAAGGAGGATATCTTTGATTTCTTACCCCAAGATGCCGAATATACCGAATCAATGGAGGTTTATTCGTCTCTTAGTGAGGCCTCTCGAATAGTAGTTATCTTTGAGGGCTCTTCACCCGACACCATCATCGAAGCCATTGACACTTGGGCAGAGCGCTGCCCTGAGTCCATTACCGAAGTCGATATAACCTCCGTCTTAGAGCGTTTACACTTTGTCTATGACCACTTGCCGTATTTCCTAACGGAAGACCAATACCGCCTTTTAGACTCCCTCTATCTCGCTCCTCAGGACACGCTCGTATCTATGATGAGGACCAATAAACAAGTTCTCTCTATGCCCGGTACGGCGTTCCTCTTTCCTTTCATAGCGATAGACCCCTTGCACCTCGTTCCGCTTGAGCGCACCATAGCCGGACAATATGCAGGAGCACAATCGAACTTCGACTCTTATAATGGCTACATGATGACCAAGGACGGACACAAAGGGTTCGCTTTTTATGACTCTCCTTATGGCAGTACCGAAACCGGACACAATGCCGCGTTGGTGGATTCGCTCACGGCTCTGACCCAATCCGTCATGCTTGAGCACCCTACCATACAAATACACCTATTGGGCGCACCCGTGATTGCCGTTGGCAATGCTCGGCAGATAAAGAAAGACTCCCTTATCACCATCCTTTGTTCGATTATACTTATCTTAGCGCTCTTACTCTATTCCTTCCCGCGGAAAAGAGATATCGCACTCATCCTTCTCGCTGTCGGGTTTGGATGGCTCTTCGGTATGGCGACCTTAAGCCTACTTGTCGGTAAGGTCTCTGTCATTGTCTTAGGCATCGGAGCCGTCCTTATCGGGATTGCTGTCAATTATCCGCTGCACTTGTTGGTGCATCAACGCTATACAACCTCTGTTCGCCAAACCCTCAAAGAGGTTCTCTCTCCCCTGATTACGGGAAACATCACCACCGTTGGGGCATTCGTCGCACTAATCCCTCTTCATTCACCGGCTTTGAGGCAGTTGGGAATCTTCGCTTCGGCGATGTTCTTAGGCACTATCCTCTTCTGCGTTTTGGTTCTCCCTCATCTAATGTCGGATACGCCTACACCCGTTCGGGAGATCCATTGTCCTCCTTTAGAACGATGGCTCCATCGGGGTCGCACAGATCGTAAACGGATCGTTTTTCATATCGTGTGGATAGCTCTCTTTGTCATAACGGGAACGATTCTCTTGGTTCGCCATCCTTCCATGTTCGATACCAACCTCAGCCACATCAACTATATGACGGAGAAACAAAAAGCGGATTTTGCTTGGTTTGAAAATCTCAGCCCCGTCTCCGACGAACCGGCTTATCTAACAGGAACAGCGCGAGAAGAACTGAACCAACGTTGGGAACGATGGCAAACCTATTGGTCAACCCATGACCCGAACGAACTCGTTGATAAGGTTCGCGCTGCCGGAGTAGAAGCGGGCTTTACGCCTACGGCTTTTGTACCCTTTGAACAAACGCTAACCTCTGTGCAATCAGTGGATATGTCGATTCCGAAAAACTTAGCCCAAGTGTGGCCCGGACGGTTTGATACCGAAGCGATGAACCATCATGTTTCGAAGACACTAACCGACCATTTTGACTATATCGGCATCATCTGCTCACTGATAGTGTTTGTCTTCTTGTGTCTGAGTTTTAGGAGTGTACGATTGGCACTGATTGCTTTTGTACCCATGCTGCTCAGTTGGGTGTTTATCTTTGGCTTGATGCAACTCTTCCAACTTCAGTTTAACTTGGTCAACGTCATCTTAGCCACCTTTATTTTTGGACAAGGTGACGACTATACTATTTTTGTAGTGGAAGGTTTGCGCAATGAGCAACTGTATGGCAAACGACTATTAGACCAATTCAAACAGTCTATTATCCTCTCTGCGCTGATTATGTTATTGTCGATAGGTGTGCTTGTCTTTGCCGGGCATCCGGCTATGCACTCTCTCGGTGCCGTTACGCTCATCGGAATGAGCTGCGTACTGCTTATGGCTTTTGTTGTTCCGCCTCTACTTATGTCTAATCAACATTTCCACTAACTCGGGAACTCCTTCTGACGCTTTCTTGCGGAGGTGCTGAATACGATCTCTATAAGGTCCCATCTCCGGCATCCCGGGATCAACTAAGTAGATAATCGCATTCATGGGAGCGTATTGCAACAGCGAAGCCGCAGGATAGACATTGAGGCTCGTACCCACCACGATAAGGATGTCCGCTTGCGAAGCAATCTCACAAGCTTGCGGGAAATAAGGTACTCCCTCTCCAAAAAACACAATATAAGGCCTAAGCAAACTGCCATCAGGATGACGGTCCCCATAATGTTGCTCCCAACCAACCAAAGGAACGGTGGCGGTATCGTTGTTCTCACTACGCAACTTGGTTATCTCACCATGCAAGTGAGTGATAGCGTGACTACCGGCGCGTTCGTGCAGGTCGTCGATGTTCTGCGTGATGATCTGCGTCGAGGGAAATGCCTCCTGCAGGCGTGTGATGGCATAATGTGCTGCGTTGGGCTGAGCCGCAAGGCAGTCCTTACGACGAGCATTGTAGAAATCTACACACAACTGAGGGTTACGCAACCACGCGTCGTGCGTACACACATCCTCAATGCGGTATTTTTCCCATAAACCATCGGAATCGCGAAACGTTCCTAAACCACTCTCGGCACTGACGCCGGCACCCGTAAAAACAACGATGTTTTTGTTCATAATCTTGGATTTTGTTTGCAAAAGTATAAAAATAAAACGAAAAAAGCAATTTTTTTTGCAAATATCGGGATAATTTTTTATCTTTGCACGTTATTTTGGAAGAATATGACATTTTTGTGTATTGAAACCAGTACCAAAGTCTGTTCCGCCGCTCTGGTTCAAGACGGAAAGACAATAGCCGAAAAGCTCAACTTAACTGACGGCAATCATGCTCAGTTGTTGGCATGTTTTGTGGAACAACTACTCCAAGAGGCTAAGTCGCAAGGCATCACCCTTGACGGCGTTGCACTGAGCGAAGGTCCGGGCAGTTATACGGGTCTTCGGATCGGTGCCAGTCTTGCCAAAGGGCTCTGCTACGGAAAGAACATCCCTCTTTATCCAATCCCTACCCCCCAAGTGTTAGCGGCTACGTTTATACAAGAGCACGCGGTGCCCTCCGAGGCGTGGTTGTGCCCTATGGTCGATGCCCGTCGGATGGAGGTTTATACCGCGATGTACGACACTTGTTTGCAGCAAGTTCTGCCGATTGAGGCAAAAATCATTGATGGGGAGAGTTGGCAATCCGAACGCGCTCAACACGAGATCTATTTCTTTGGCGATGGGGCAATGAAGTGCGAAGCCGTACTTGCGGGAGCACACACGCATTTTGTTCCTGACATCGTACCCAAAGCCGCAGCGATGGCTGCTTTAGCCGAACGATTAGAAGAAAAAGCCGTCATCAAAGATAAAGCATTAGCCTATTTTGACCCCCTATATATTAAAGAGTTTATCCCTGCCCCCTCACATGTTAAAGGACTATAAGATATACGGATTATTACTACTGACGATAGCGGTATTAGGGTGTTCAACGCAAAAGAACACGCCTCTTTCGCGTTCCTATCACCAGACGAAGGTGAAGTACAACATCATGTACAACGGAAACAACGCCTATTTCGAGGGGTTGGAGGCTATCAATAACGCTTGCGATGACGATTATACACAGGTGCTGGACTTGTATCCCGTTTCTCAACCTGCTGCGGCTCAAGCGGCTGCCGGTCAGATGGAAGTGACCATCGAGAAATGTCGTAAGTGCATCAAGTTACACTCCATCAAAGCCAAACCCGTTCCCGACCCCAAGAAACGCAACGACCCTGCCTATAAACTCTGGCTCGAATCGGAAGAGTTTAATAACCAAATGGGCAAAGCATGGCTCAGACTGGGTGAGGCGGAGTTCCATAAGGGCGATTTCTTAGGGAGTGTGGGCACCTTCACCTATATCTTAAACCACTACAAGAACGACCCCGACATGATCGCTTGCTGCCAACTGTGGATAGCTCGTGCTTACGGCGAGATGGGGTGGCTGTACGAGGCAGAGGACATGATTAAGAAAGTGAATGTCGATGCACTCAATAAGAACCACGCCGCCATCTATTCGGCTCACATGGCGGATTTCTTACTGAAGACCGAACAATATCACGCCGCCATCCCATACGTGAAGATCGCTATGCCCGAGGAGAAACGCAGGCTCTATCGTCCCCGCTTTGCGTACGTGTTAGCGCAGTTGTACGAACGGGAAGGCAACACCTCTGCCGCGAAAGACATGTACAAGAAAGTCATCAAGATGACCCCTCCCGTCGAGATGGACGTGAATGCCCATATCCGTTCGGCGCAGTTAGAGGGCATAGCGGGTGCGAAGATGCTCTTGCGGATGACCAAACAGGAAAAGAACAAAGACCGTCTGGACGTGCTCTACGGTGCATTAGGTCAGATATACTTGAGCGCAAAAGACACCGCCCAAGCCTTGGAATATTTCGATTTAGGTATCGAGAAAAGTACTATGGGCGGTTATCACAAAGCCGCCGTGTTGCTAATAGCAGGCGACCTGTATTTCGACCGTCGCGACTATATCAAAGCGCAACCTTGTTACAACGAGGCAGCTACGATCTTCACCGTCACCGATGCCGCTTATACGCACGTGAGCAAACGAGCCGAGGTCTTGGATGCCCTCATCAAGGAATATACCACCTATCAATTGCAAGACTCCTTACAACGCCTCAGTAAGTTAACCGAGGAGGAACAGATGAAGGTGTGCGAACAACTGGTAGCCCAACTCATCGACGAAGAGAAGAAAGCCGAAGAGGCCGCGGCATTGGCGGCTCGTGAGGCTCAACAAGCGGGTGTACAAAGCGTGAACACCCAGAATATGTTAGGCGGTGCCGGCAGTACGGGCGAATGGTATTTCTATAACGCCTCGTTGTTGCGCTCGGGCAAACAGAACTTCGCTAAACAGTGGAATAATCGTAAGTTAGAAGATAACTGGCGTCGAACCAGTAAGTCCGGCAGCGCGTTTATGAACTTCAACGACGATAGTTCATTGGCGTCGAACGATACCCTCACAACCGACTCTATTGGGGCGGATAGTACAACGATGGCTAAGGCACCGGCAAGCAACGATCCGCATAACCCCTTATATTATTATCAACAGATTCCGCGCACGCAGGAACAGTTGCAGGAGTCGGACACCTTACTCGCCAATGCCTTAGCAGCGATGATAGACATCTACCAAGCGCAGTTGGAGGACGAAGCCTTAGCGACCGAGACGCGCGAGGAACTGTTTAGGCGTTATCCTAACTTCGTCTTGTCGTCTCGTCCTTCGCAACACTTATCGGATGCGGAGGTGGCACAGTTATTAGCCCAACAACGAACAGAAGACTCGTTGTATGAGGTGACTTATGCCGCCTTCAAGAATGGGCAGTTCCAGCAAGTGAAGGCTTATACGAATCAGATGCAAACGACCTATCCCGACTCGAAACTGATGCCGCGTTTCCTCTTCCTTAATGCAGTCGCTATTGCTCGTCACGACGGACAAGAGCCGTTTAAGGCAGCTCTGGAGCAGATGATTGAACGCTATCCCGAGAGCGAACTTAGTGCCAAAGGAAAAGATATGCTGGCGATGTTAGGACAAGGAATGAAATCCCAAAAGGGAGGGGCTTTGTCGGACTTAGAGGGCAAGCGTGAACAACAGAAAGCCAAAGCCGAACAAGAGGACAAACAGCCGGTTGAGCTTTCCACGAATACCGACGGACCGAGTTATGTGCTCATCACGATGCCTACCGTTGATGAACAAGTGTTGAACGACTTACTATACGAGACGGCGTTGTTTAACTTCTCGCAGTTCTTGATACGTGACTTTGATATCCAAGTGCTACCCGCCTATGGTGACGGAAGTGCCTTGCGCGTGGAAGGCTTTGAAGGACTCAAGGAAGCCGAATGGTATATCGACTTAATGCAGAAGAACGAGGAACTGATGCGCGTGATGACAGTGCAAGGTGCGCAGTTTACTCCCATCACCGTGGAAAACTACGGGAGAATGAGCAATTTAACCCGCCTATGATTGACCGGCATCGTAACTTGCCCGTCACTCACGAGATGTAAAACAGTGAGAAAATAACGAAACCACGTAAGCGCCCGCCTACGTGCTTCTTGTATCGGTAGCACTTTATAGAATGTACGTAGGATGTACATAGATTTTTAGTAAGTTCTTTTTTAGTTTTTCTGCGGTTGCGATAAATTCTGCAAATAAATTTGCGTATGTGAAAATTTTTCCGTAACTTTGCAGTCGATTTCGACAGCAAAGTTGGTTTGGAGAGAGATTAATGACTAAAAACTACAACAAATAATGCAATCTAATGACCGGGACATATTGATTAATCTTTTGCGCAGGCATAAAGAGTTAGGTATATCCGACCAAGTGGACTATGATAAGTTCTACTTGTACTCTATCATTACGCACTCTACAGCGATTGAAGGGTCAACTGTCACTGAAGTGGAAGCACAATTGCTGTTTGACGAGGGTCTTACATCATCTAAACGCACTCTGATGGAGCAGATGATGAATATAGATTTGAAGGCAGCTTATGATTATGGTCGAGAGTGGATACAGAAACATCAACCCATTACAACCGATTGGTTGGTGCTATTAGCCTCCAAGGTGATGGCGCATACCGGTAGCGAATATAATGCTATCGGGGGCAGCTTCTCTGCTGCCAAAGGAGAACTGCGATTGCTGAATGTAACGGCGGGATTAGGTGGCAAATCGTATTTGTCCTATCAGAAAGTCCCTGCTAAACTTCAATCGTTTTGCGAAGAACTGAATCGCCGTCGTGCAGCAATAGACCCTACCGATATATGTGCTATCTATGAACTTAGTTATTGGGCTCATTATGAATTAGTCACTATTCATCCTTGGGCAGATGGTAATGGTAGGACAAGCCGTTTGCTAATGAACTTGCTTCAAATGGAATTTGGCATATTACCCACTAAAGTTCTTAAACAAGATAAGGCTACCTATATACAAGCATTGATTGACACGAGGGAACAAGAGGATATAAACCTATTTATACATTGTATGCACCATCTCCATTGCGAGCACTTGCAGCAGGATATATCAACTTATGAAAGAGACGTGCTGGATGGTGGTCAGGAAGGTGGTCAGAAAACCGCAAAAGGTGGTCAGAAAACAAGAGAACAGATATTGCATTATTTAACCAATCATCCCGCTGCTTCCCGCAAAGAATTGTCAGAACAAATAGGAATAGCTCAATCTGCGGTTCAAAAGCACTTAAAAACACTGCAAGCCCAAGGTTGCTTGCTCCGTGTTGGTCCTGATAAAGGAGGCCACTGGGAAGTGGTGAAGAATGAAGAATCGTAATAATCGTGCCCTTGGGGCTAAGAAAGAAAAGAAAAAATAGAAATATGAAAGTACAAATTGAAAATGGAAAGATTTTTGCCCCATTGAAAAATCAATGGTTGGTTGAAAAACCCGAAGAAAAAGTTAGACAACAATATATCTGCCGTCTTGTGGATTCTTATGGCTATGCCCTGAATCAAATGGATCAAGAGTTAAAGGTTAATAATTCTCAACGAGGACAAGGTGCTGCTCGCGCAGATATTGTAGTGTGGCGAAGTGCAGAGGATAAAAGCACCGATAAATCGCCGCTTATTATCGTAGAATGTAAAGCGGAATGTGTGACCATTCGTGAAGAAGATTATTTCCAAGGATGTAATTATGCTTCATGGGCGGGTGCGGATTTCTTCGTGACTACGAACTTAAAAGAAACGCGTATTTTCAAACTCATCAAGGGTGTAATCCCTAAGAAATTGGAAGAAATCGTTGATATCCCTCAAGCAAAAGACGCTACCAATGAAAAACGCATCAAAGATTTATTGACGCAAACTAAAGCATTTACACGAGATGAGTTCTCCAAACTACTCTTGAAATGTCACAATATCATCCGCAATAACGATAAACTATCTCCGGAAGCAGCTTTTGATGAGATAAGCAAGATATTGTTTATAAAGATTAGATATGAGCGCAATAACGAAGAAGGACAAATTTTTTCTTACGATAGGTTTATTGAACTTAAGCGCAATTATAATGAATACTTACGCGGAACAGGACAAACAATAACAACATCTTGTTACCAAGATCTTTTCAATCAAACAAAGCGTGCGTTTGCTAAAGATAACTTATTTGAGGAAACAGATTGCATCAAAATCCGCGAGAATAGTTTTGAGCAGATTGTAAAGGAGTTGCAGATTTACAACCTATCTACAACTTCAGATGACGTGAAAGGTATTGCCTTTGAGAAATTCTTGGGTAAAACATTCCGTGGCGAGTTAGGTCAGTTCTTCACTCCACGTACTTTGGTCGATTTTATGGTTAATGTATTAGACCCCAAGGAGGGAGAATACATTTGTGACCCTTGTTGTGGTAGTGGTGGCTTTCTTATTGATGCGTTTGAATATGTGCGTAATAAGATAGAACAAGATATTGAAAAACAAAAACAAGACATTAAGCAAAGACTTTATAAAGATGATTACGACACACTCCCACAAGAGAAGAAAGAAGAAATAGATACTCAAGTGACAGCTTTATTCAATGAACTAAATAAGCAGTTGGATATTAAGAATGAAGCAGGGCGATTGCGTAAATTGTCATATAATTGTATATATGGTACAGACGCTAATCCACGTATGGCGCGTACATCTAAAATGAATATGATTATGCACGGAGACGGTCATGGTGGTATTCACCATCACGATGGATTGCTGAATGTAAACGGCATTTGGGAAAATCATTTTGATGTTATCCTAACTAATCCTCCTTTTGGTGCTCATGTAGAGAAAAGTCAATTAATCTCCGAAGCTGATAAATTTACGGATGCCACAAAAATTCAGTACTATATTAGTCGCTATGGTCAAGAGTACGAGGAAGCACAAAAGCAAGTTAATGATCATGTGGGAGAACCATTGCTGTCGTTATATGAAACAGGCAAGTTTAGTGGGCTGACTGAAGTGTTGTTCATTGAGCGTTGTCTCAATTTGCTCAAGCCGGGCGGAAGAATGGGAATTGTATTGCCCGAAGGTGTCCTGAACAATAGCCAACTGCAAAGCGTCCGCGATTATGTAGAAGGGCGTGCTAAAATTATGCTGATTGTGTCTATTCCGCAAGATGTGTTTATCGCATCAGGAGCAACCGTCAAACCTTCGTTGCTTTTCTTCCGTAAGTTTACCACCGAAGAATCAGCGCAATATGCCCAAATCAAGAGCCAAGCCAAAGAGGATGTCTCGGCACGTTATAGCTACCAATTGGCAGAGATAGAAACTATCCTTGCTACTAAGTTAGACCGCAAAGCCAGTCAAGAAGAGAAGGACGAACTAAAAGCCAAGCAGAAGAAAGCCAAGGAGGAACGTAAAACCATTTTGGCAAATATAGAAACAGAGACGAAAGCTCTTGTCAAAGAGCGTTTTGACTACCAAATACCTATTGCGCAAGTAGAAAAAGCAGGTATTACGACTACAGGCGGAGAGTGCGAAAATGAACTTATCCCACTTGCCGAAGAATTTACCGAATACCGCAAAACGAATAACTTATTCTAATATACTCCACAATGAAAACGAATAACACATATTTGCATTTTGTGGCGTATAAAATGCTGGGCATGTGGGATGTCAAACGATATGGATTTGAGGGGAGAACTTTTTCCAATGCCGTACGATTACGAGATGTGCTACGCCCTTTTGATGAACCAATATCAACTGAAGTATTACTCAAGAATAATTGGGCAATAATATCTAAAATAAATTTTTTTGGAGACTTGTTTTTGCGTGATATAGATGAAGCAAAAACTTTCAAAGGGAAATTGCATATAGTTGATGGTGACACGCTTATCTATTCTAAAATTAATGTGCGTCATGGTTGTATATATTATCATTCAGAAGGCGAAACACCTTTTGCTGTAAGTTCCGAATACCCTGCCTATAAATTAGACACTACTAGGATTATTGGTTCTTATTTGGTAAGAATCTTGCAAAGTTCATATTTTAAGCAAGCACTAGGTGTAAAAGCGACTGGTATATCAAAAGCGCGTGTTAAACCTGATGAGTTTTTAGATGTTCAAATTCCTCTCCCATCGTTGGCAGAGCAGCAAGCGTTGGTAGATGCTTATGAATCGAAAATTAATAATGCTACAAACCAAGAAAAAAAAGTACAAAAAATAGAACAGCAAATTGATGACACATTGTTGGATATGCTGCAAGTGAATCAACATGTATCGCTGAGATGTTTTGCCCCCAATCAACACAAAGGATATTCTTTTTTAGAATTTTATCATTTCAAGGAATTAAGCAGATGGGATTTATATACCCAAAAGTCATCTTACAGAAGCACAATATATCCGCATATAACATTTTCTAAGGTGATGATTGATAAACCTATGTATGGCGCTGGATATAAAAGTAAAAAAACACCTAATGAAATACGATACATTCGTATTACTGATATAAACGAAGATGGCTCTCTAAACGATGATTTTGTATCCGCAGAGCATTATGATGATAAATATCTACTGAAACAAAATGATTTCTTGATTGCCCGTTCTGGTAACACCGTAGGTAAGACTTTTTTATATGATGAACATATCGGGAAAGCAATCTTCGCCGGATATCTCATTCGATTTAGATTTGATGAGACTCAAGTCAATTTAGAATATTTGCTAGCATATACCAAATGTTCCATTTTTAAACAATGGATAGCTAATAATATGAGAGTATCCGGTCAACCGAATATTAATAGCCAGCAGTACATGGATGCTAGTTTGATACTTCCCCCTATGGAGATTCAACAACAAATAGCAGAAAAGGTGCGAACTTATCGTCAAGAAATAGTTAATTGCAAAACCACTGCCACCACCCTTCGTCAAGAAGCAATCACTCAATTTGAACAAGCAATATTTGAATAAATATGAAACTACAATCTGTAAGTATACAAGGTTATAAAAATATAGAAGATATTACCATAGACTTTGCTTCTAATAATGGAGTAACATTGTTAGTCGGTAATAATGGATGTGGCAAGAGTAATATATTGGAAGCAATATCTTCTATATTTGCTGGATTATACAAAGATAGAATTCATAAACCAAATTTTGATTATAATATTATTTATGAAATTAATGGACATAATATTGATATTTCATTAAAAGCAGGAAACTATTCTATCTTGGTAGATTCAAAATCTATAAACAAATCCGAATTTTCAGCAGATTCCAACAATTTACCTTCCAATATCATAGCTTGCTATAGTGGCGAAAGTTCTCGTTTATGGGACAATTTTTATTGGTCGTACTATAAAGATTATATAGGCAATATCAGAAAAACATCATCCATTCCAACATTACCTCTTGTCTATATTAACAAATATGTGTTGGAGTTTGCTCTAATTGTGCTTTTCTTTTTTAATTTTGATGAATTTACGGACATCGCAACTTTTTGTGGAGAAACTTTGGGGATAAAAACGGTCAGAAATATTACTTTTGATTTCAATGTAGCCAAAATTAAAGGTTGGAGAGAAAATGCTATTGTTAACTTTGCTAACAGATTGTGCAATGTGGATACGATAGCAAAAATTCCATCAACCATAACCATAAGTTTGGACGATTTCAAAGATAGACTATCTTATTTACAATCACGAGAGAGGGATATTTTTTACTACTTTTTTGGTGCTTTTATGCCCAACGAAGACAAAATTATTACTAAAATCTCGCTAGATTTAGAACTTAAGGATGGATCAATAATTCAAGTTGATGATTTAAGCGAGGGAGAAAAGAAGCATATTCTTATTATGACGATTCTGGAAGTTCTTGCAGACGAGAACTCATTAATTCTTTTGGATGAACCGGACGCACATATACATATCAGTAGAAAGCAAGAATTAAAGCAGATTATTTCTAAATATGATAATCGGGAGAGTATCTGGACAACTCATTCACCAACTCTTGCAAGTGCTTTTGAGGAAGAAAATAATATAATCGGTTTAGGACTTGATGAGAATAATAAGACGAAAATCATAGCGAAGCCAACTGCCGATTTAATTGCTGAAATTACAAAAGGCATTTGGAATATTCACCAACAAAATGTATTTTTAGCTTCTAATAAGCCGATAACGCTTTTAGTTGAAGGCAAAACAGATAAGTCACATATTCAAGAAGCATTTAAGCACTTACAATCCGATTTCCCTACTCTTGATTTTGATATTTTCGCTATGAATAGTTCCGAACATATTCGAGAGGTATTAATCGGACTTTCATGTTCCGAAATACAATGGGAAAAGAAATTCATAGGCATTTTTGATAATGATGATGCTGGTAAAAAAGACATACAAAATGGCTTTGAAAAAGAAGAAAAAAACAATGTCATAAAACATGTGAAATACAAAGATAGCATCTCCACAAAGTGTTTCTACGCTTTTTTACTACCTAAGACAACCTCTTTTGAGGAAAAGGAAGGTTTTACAATCGAGAATTGTTATCCTGCACTAAGATATCAAGAAGCAGTCGAACAAGCACTTAATGAGAAAAAAGGGCATTTTAATAATCTATCAATTGATAGAATAGCGACTGATTTAAAAAATAAATCCAAAACGATTCTAGCAGATAATGCAAAGAGTTTCGAAAAATCCGATTTTGAAGGATTCCGCCGGATATTCGAGTTAATTAAAGAAATTCAAGATTTATAATCATATGCAACAACCATTTAAATCGCTTATCAAATTTTTAGAAATTGCCTTACCTCTCGTAGCAATTATTCTCACCTGTTATTTTAATCACGAGAAGAAGACCGTGTTAGATATACAACAGGTCTCTTTTGTGCAACTTACTCAAGCTTTAGATATTGAAGATATTTCCGTATCTTACTTGTACCATGACAGTATTCCTGTGAAGAACTTATGGCGAACATCATATGTTCTTAGAAACACAGGAGAAACCACCCTTTTTGGTGATGGATTTGCAGATAAAAACATTAATGGTTCTTGCATAGAATTACATGTAAATCAATGCGATAAATTATTGTCAATAACTCTAGATACTGCAACTAATGGTGCTACCCTTAAGAATCAAAACTTGTATATTCAACAATGGCGTCCAAGAGAATATGTATCTATTACCTTGTTCACAGAGGGGGCTAATCCTCCGACCCTTACAATTAGTGATCGAGATATTAAGAATGCAAATATAACTAATTCTATATTTTCACCCGAGAAACCAAATAATGAGAAAAAAATCATAGAATATCTTAACCCAATTTTAGGTGAGGTTTTGAAATGGTTTTACATTTGTACTGCATTTATTATAGTATTAGCTATTCTAATTTCCTTACCCAAGACAATCAAAGCAGCAACTTCTAAAACCGATAAATTTTCCTCTTGGTTTGTCTTAATTGCTCTTTTATTAATTATCCTATTGCCGATTTTGTGGATGTTCTAAGTGTCGTTGGTAAAAGTCATATATAAGGAACTTATCATTTCATTATAAAATATGTTAGAAACTATCATTTTAGAAAAATTTAATGTTGCTGACTTGGCAGATTCTTTTTTTGAATCGTTAATAGCGGATTATCAGGGATTTGAAGACTGGTATGCCCGCAAAGCCAAGGCAGGAGAAACTGCATATGTACAGCGTGACGACCAAAATCACATTCAAGCTTTTTTATATCTCAAAGTTGAGAATGAAGATATAGCAGATGTTAATCCGATTTTGCTTGCAAAGCAAAGAGTTAAAATAGGCACATTCAAAGTCAATGGACATAATACACGCATTGGTGAACGATTTCTAAAGAAAGCCTTTGATTATGCTCATGCCGTAGGCGCAGAAGAAATTTATGTGACAATTTTCGATAGAGAGAAGCAACGCCCACTTATCTCTAAACTGCAATCATTCGGCTTTACACAATGGGGGACAAAAGGCGAAGAATTGGTTTTTGTGAAAGATTTGCGTACATTCATCGGAGATCCTGAAAAGGACTATCCATTGGTTAAACTTACTGACCGCAAGAAATATCTATTAGGAATAAAACCAATGTACCATTCTGTTTTGTTCCCAGATTCGGCCTTGTTCGGAGAACGCTATAATACGCAAGCGGATGTTAGTTGTTCTAATAGTATCCATAAGGTGTATATCTGTTTTATGCCCCGTACAAAAGAATTAAAGAAGGGTGATTTATTGGTAATTTATAGAACTACGGACATCCCGGACATGGCATGGTATAGGGGTGTTGCGACATCAATTTGTGTGGTAGAAGATGTAAAAAAACGAAGTAATTTCGCTTCCGAAAACGATTTACTAAATTATGTGAAAGATTATTCGGTTTTTACAGAAAACGAATTACGAAAGTGGTTTAAAAACCCTAATATGATTGTCTTAAAAATGACATACAATATTGCCCTTACAAAACGACTAAATCGGAAGTCTTTAGTAGAAGAAGCGGGCGTTCCCAATGGAATCTATTGGGGTTTTGATTCTTTAACAGACGACCAATTTAACAATATCTTACAGAAAGGAGAAGCAGATGAGAGTTTTATTATCCATTAAACCGGAATATGCAGACAAGATCTTTGCCGGTACAAAAAAATACGAATTTCGCAAAGCATTATTTAAAAGGTCAGATATAAAATCTGTTGTCGTCTATGCTTCTGCTCCAAGGCAAGAAGTGATAGGCGAATTTGCGATAGCAGATGTCCTTACAGATAGAGTAGAAGAGATTTGGAGTAAAACTTGTGAATTTTCCGGCATTTCCAAGCAATTTTACGATGCTTATTTCGCAAATAGAGAATTTGCAAATGCTATTTGTGTTGGACGTATACACCGATATAAGAATCCCAAAAAATTACAAGACTTTTCTGTTTCGTGTCCTCCACAATCATTTGCCTATATAAACTGACACAGACTATCATTGTTCGCCATAAGTGGACAAATGGGTTTACGGTTATTACAGGCCTGTGTAGCAGCTCACAAAAAAAAGACTATTGCTTGAGAAAAGAATAACGCGCATCCACGCAAGGAATGTATCGGTAGTAGAACGATAGTAGTCCATACTATGTCCATAGAAATTCCATCTCCGCCTCTACCTTTTTTTGTTCTGTTTTTTCTCCCCACATTGAATGTGGGCTCTGTAACAATGTCCCCCTTTTCCGAGATTTTCTAATCTCGGTCTTGAGTACCCCGTCCCTTCTTGGCAAAAGTCTTTTGCCGATTTATCCTTGGCGGAATTGGCAGTTTTTGGTTGGGAGTGTCAGCAGTGACAGTAGTGACAGCATATTATAAAACTCCTTCCCGCGCGCGTGAAGGAGTTTACGAAAATCGTGTCACTCGTGTCACTCGTGTCACTGATTTTGACTGACAACTGACATTACTGACATGTGTTTTATAAACATCTATCGCGCGCGTGAAGGAGTTTTAGGAAATAATGTCAGTCATGTCAGTGTTGTCAGTAACTGTCCGCGTCCGCACTCTGCTAGGTGTCTTATACGGAATAAGGTTTACTCATACGGAATCAAAAAATGTACTATTTTTAAGATTTCAGATTTATGAGTAAAACAAGAAACAATTATTTAGAGTCATTTAAACTTCAAGTTTTAAGTGATTATTATGCGAACG
>JAZQOG010000011.1:0-4817 GCA_045627765.1 Paludibacteraceae bacterium
AGTGCCTTAATACGAGAAGAATCAGCCACGCTCAATGTCATCGCTTGGAGATAATCATTTTTGTTTATCTTACTCCAATCAACACACTTTTTGAGCGAGCGTTTGAAAATCAAATCCAACCAAATGCGAGTGCTGCGACCATTGCCTTCCATAAAGGGGTGGGCAATATTCATTTCTACATATTTATCTACAATCTCATCAAAGGTCGTTTCCGGCATACGCTCAATAACGCTTAGGTTGTAGGGCAAATATTCCGCACGACAGAAGATTGTGCCGTCCTTCCATATTGTTTTACGGCGTATCTGTCCGGCAAAACCATAAAGTCCATCGAACAAGTATCCGTGAATCTGCTGCAATCCCTTTACTGTACCGACCTCTATGGAATCCAGCAAGTTACTTTCGTATAGGGCATACGCCTTTTTGCGGCTCTGACCATCAATGCTGTTATCGCTGTTCGTTAACCAATCAATGAAAGCCATTGCTTTGGTGTTAGGGAACGAAAGAGCCAGTAACCGCACGGTATCCATATCCATCACATCGGTCAGTCGTCGCTTACCGTCCGGAGTTGTCATTTTCAACTGGGTAGTGGCACTAACCACTTCACTATCCTCTTTCTTCAACTTGGCTTTGAGATACTTCCAATAGTTGCGATTCTTGGCATAATCATCCTGCTGATTGAATGCGCCAATCACATCCAAAACGGAGTAATACCATTTTTGTGTGTCTTCGCTCCAAACGGCTCGCACTTCGCGATCATTATAAAAACGTATTGATATTTTCTGTGACATAGTTTTAGGCGAGTAAAATTATTTCGCGCTACAAAATTACAAGGACACCAACCAATCCGCGGCATTAACTATATGAATTATTTTTCCACTTTCCTCAATATTCTTTGTCTCACCAAACATCACTATTAATGTTAAGTCGTCACAATGCGTATTGGCAGATGCTTTAAGTAAGCCACCTATCTCTCGATTATATTGTTTCTTCGTTGGTTCTGCAAATTATTTTTGATAAAACTGCACAAATTTGCAATTTTTCACGTCATAAACTGCACAAAATTGCAGAATTTTTACTATTTCAGTTCTTCAAAGACATTAATTGAATACACAGCCGACATGTCGTCGCGCATGTTGAACAGAAGAGTACCTTTTACCGGGTTATAAACACATGACCAGTCGGTAACTTGACCGGGAATTTCCATACCAAAATTACCCTCTTGCAGACATAACAAAGCCTGTTCTTCGGTCATGACGGGTGTATAGGCACTCATCATTCTGTGTACGCGAGTCTTATTGCTGAACGTATTTTGCCAACGGTCGGTATTGAAGGTAGCGTTAGCTTCCGGATTGGCATAGTAATTCTCGATACTAAAGTATTCATAGGGCACTTGAGACAGAGAACCATGAGTGCTTTCTATACGATCGTTTTCCCCCATTATATACAACGTATCTTTCCACGTTTGGGAATCCTTATCATAGCGATTCCAATACTCAAACACGCGGTAGTCGCCACCGGCATCTGCTACAAACCAGTGAACATTGGTTTTGGACAAAAGCGTGGTATAATTATATTTATTAAACAGTTTTACGACGTCTTCCACCGTTTTGCAAGTTGAGAGCATCAAATGATGCAAAACAGACAGCGTGATTTGATCTTTACCTTGGACTTGCTGGTCAATAGAAACAGGACGCTTGGTATCGTTAGGAAATTCAAATTCAGTGCTGTCCTGCGTGTTGGGCAACTGATAGGCAGCAAAGCACAAACCATACTCGTTCATACCATCCATCACTGACATGTTTTGACGCAACATAACATCAATGTTCGTTTTGGGATTTAACAAGCAACTGTCCTTATCATAGACATCGGTACCATTCCAACGCTGGGCATAGGTTATGTTGGAAAGCATCACACTTTTATACTCACCGGGACGCGGGTTTTTGTTGAATAATATAACCATTGCACCGGGGGTACCGTCCAAGTTACGTCCGAAAAGTAATTCGCCATTAGGATTTTTGCACACGAAACCCGAGCAGCCACGCGGAGCGTTGATGTACGGACCAAAGGCCATCTCTACACTTCCATAGAATTCTTTGTTAACATCGTCATTGAACGGTTGAAAATCATTTACCTTATAACGGGGAGTCTTTACACCATCACGAAGAAATTTCTCCCAAGGGAATTGCACATCGTAATCCATAAAATACATAAGACCCTTGGATTGCGGGACATAACGCAACGAGCGAAGTGTTTTCTCAGAGTTTGCCAGAACATAGATTCCCGGGGTCAGTTGGCAGTCTTGCACAAACTCCACGCCGTTCTTACGGACATCAATGGGGTTGTCCTCGCCCGTAGGTGTAGGTGCCGGTGTAGGTTCGTTCTTGGATTCTTTACAACCCGTTAACGCGATGGCGGCGATAGTCATCAGTGCCAAAAAGATTTTTCGCATAAAAACTTTGTTTTTTATTTACTTATTTTCTTACCTTGAATGTCGTAATAAGCACCATCTTTGACAATAATAATTTGTCCACGATAGAGGTATTTACCTACCCTATTGTCGTTTTTAGCAGGGTCCATGACAAAGATTTCATCTATGCCGGTATCCTCTTGATAGACACCTAAGCGTATATTCACGTCCGGTCCAAGGGTAAGAGTCATTTCGCATACGCCATTCACATAGACACTTACCTCATCCATCGTATAGGTTACCGTAGGTTTAACCGTAAAGCGGAAGCATTGTTCCTCTATATTAGCATTCTTGACATAGATAGCGTCTGCCACAAAATCGGCAGCACAAACGGGGGCACTATTAAACAGTGCAGTAGCAACCAGTGCTACGAATAATATTAAAGATTTTTTCATAACTTGCTTGATTTACATTATTTCTCTAAAAGGTCTTTAAAAATCAAATACGGATCTACGAACTTGGAATAATGATAGTCGGGACTTAACAGCAGCATTTTCTGTGCTGCTTCCGTACGGGCTTTGCGGAAATTAGGAACCAGTTTGGGAGTCAACGTCAGATGCACCACTTGTCGATTAGCCGCATCGTATGTAGGCCATATGATAGAGCCGCTTCCTTGCGAATTGGAATAGGAGAAACTGGGATTACCCGTCTTGGCAAAGTTTGCCCAGATGTCTTGCATGATAGCGCTCATCTCTAATTCTTCTGCCGTTTGATCCCAATATTCAGGATACTTATTACCGAAGACGAAGGGCAACTCGGCAGCATGTCCTACACGCATATTTCTCCTGCGTAAGGCATCGGACAAGTAATCAAAGTAGTAGAAATAGCCCTTACCTCCGGAAGCCGTTTGTTCTTCTGTTTCCAAAGCTGAGGCGGTGAGGAACAACCAGTCGTCCGCAATCTCCTCTTGGAAGCGCAGGCGACCTTCTTCGGTAGTGGTATCCGGTTTGATATCAAACTCTGCCATGATGGCATCATAATACTGCTTGCGGGCTGCTTCGTATTCCTCCTTATTCTCCGGAGCGACACGGCGAGCAAGATAACTCTCCAAGTTATTCAGAATAATAGGATAAAGGATATCCATTGTTTTGAAATAGGTAAACTCACCGGAGTTATACCCCTGCATGATGTTAATATCTTTTGCTCTGCCATCTGCCCAAGCCAACACGGGATCGGCAGGAATAACCGTACTATCTGCATTCGGCATAATAGGAACACCTATATTGGAAAGTTCTGTCCAAACTTTGTTAATCGTTTCTGCAGGGATAGTCTTCAGTTGGGAGAGTTTCGTAATATTAAATCGTGCTTTCAGAGAATCTTCGCATACTCCTGCATCGTTAGGATGCATTATCAGATTCATACCGCAACTATGCAGAATAGCATTCTTGATAATCGGCTTGCCGTTCTCGCGTATATCGTCACTGAGCACCAACACACCCGTGCTCACACAACCTGCCGACTCACCAAAGAGGGTGATGTTGGTTGAGTCGCCACCAAACTTGGAAATGTTGTCACGCACCCATTTGAGGGCGGCTATTTGGTCTAAATGAGCCAAGTTACCATTGATGTCCTTGTACTGAGGGTCATTTCCGTCCTCAAAGAAACGGGCATTCAAGTATCCCCATATATTGACGCGGTAGTTCATCGTAACCACGATAATATCCTTATGGTTCTGAACAAAATTAGTCGGATTATAGAGGGGGTCTGCGGTACCGCCCAACACGAAATTACCACCGTGGATATAAACCATGACGGGACGTTTGGTAGCGGGACGGAGATCGGCTGTCCATACATTGACCGTCAACATATCTTCGCCCTGCTCATACGACGAAGCCTGCTCTGTCTCGTCTAATTTTTGAACACAAGTGTGACCAAAGTGGTAAGCCTCATATACTTTATCTGACTGAGGAAGCGGTTGCGGACGTTGCCAACGCAGATTGCCTGTCGGTGTCTGCGCGTATGGAATACCTTTGAAGCACTTCACCCCATTGGGTTTCTCGTATCCGACATACGTTCCTTGATTGAGTTGGACGGCTAAATTCGTGTCGTATGATTTCCCCGTTAGTTCACGGTTAGGAGCATAAACATGTTCGTCCTCATCCGCAGGGTTGATGTTCTCCACAAAGGTAATGCTGTCCGCATTCATCAAGGTGGTTCTCACTTGCCCTCCGCGCCATACTTGCACGGTCTGAGCGTTAACTGCGATGGCGGCAATAGCCATCAGTGCCGGAAAGATTTTTTTTCTCATTTCTATTTGTTTTAATGGTTTATTATTGTCTTATGGTTCTAACAATCCGGTGAGGAACTTAGAGTAGTGGAACGTAGGACTAAGTCTCATCATCTTTTCCAA
>JAZQOG010000012.1:0-7343 GCA_045627765.1 Paludibacteraceae bacterium
GCACCTATGTGGATACCGATACACGCGATATAGTGGGTGCCTTCTACGGCAATACGTGCGTAGGTATGCAGTCTATCACCTCCAAGGTAGGCAGCAACGCTAACCTCTATATCAAGGTTTATGGCGATGCCGATATGAACAAGAAAGATATATCTCTGCGCCTGTGGCAGGCTTCTACCGGCAAGACCTTCGAACTTGCACCGGATTCGACTATCCAATCTACGCAACAAACCATCCGCTTTGTACCGGATACCGTTTATGGTTCGGTACAGAAACCGATAGATTTCTATGTGGCGGATTCACGCGTGCAGAATATACCTGTCTATACCGGATGGAACTGGATTAGTTTCAATGTACAACCGACGGATATCAACTCCTCCTTTGTCAATGTCGGCGGATTCTCGTCCAATGACCAAATCAAGGTATATAAAAGCGAACATAAAGATGCCGCTGTTTATACCCAAGGCAGATGGAGTAACAATATCATGCTTGATTACAGCAACATCTATATGATGAACGTGTCAAGCAGTATGGTATTAGAGGTTCGCGGCTCGGTTACCGGTCAGACACCCGTACTGACGTTCCGTCACGGATGGAATAACCTGCCGTGCCTGTTTGATGCCAACACTCCTATAGATGCTGCTATGGCGGATTACTTCAATGCCGCCAAGGATGGCGATATCATCACCGGTTACTACCAGTTTGCTGTCTTTGACAACAAGCAGTGGGTAGGTTCGCTGGAAAGCCTCATTCCGGGCGAAGGCTATATGCTCTACCGCCAAGCAAAGGATGATGTCACCGTACATTTCTATCCATCCATTCCTGCCACCGCTCCGCGGAAGAAAGTGGAAAGTGAAAGTGAGAGTGAAAGTGAAAGTAGAAGTTACTCCACCGCGATGCCTATTGTGGCAGCGTTGGAGAGCAACGAGGTTGCCATCAATTTGGACAACGCTGTGCTGCGTGCTTACGCTCATGATGAGCTCGTAGGCGAAGCCAAAGCCGTTGATGGTATATGGTTCCTACTTGTTCACGCCAAAGACAATGCCGAACTCACCTTCACCGTCACCGACGACAAGGGCGAAGAACACTCGGCATCCAATGTGCTGAACTATGGTGCCTTCGCTCCTACCGGAACGGTACACAATCCGTACCTCATCCGCTTCGGCGAATCCGACTTGCGCAAGGTGATGGAGCATGGTATCCTCTATATCCACCGCAATGGCAATACGTATAATGCGCAAGGCACTAAACTTTAGTGGAAAGTGAAAGTGAAAGTGAATTAGAAAGTTTTAAAGTTTAAAGTTTATAGTTATGATTATGAAAAAATATCTTACAGCCGCAGGCGGTCGTTCAGCAAAGCGGTCTTTCAGCACGAAGTGCGGTCTTTCAGTGATAACGGTCTTGCTGCTTATTGCAGCCGTGGGTTGCAAGCCCAAACCCGAACCCACTCCCGAACCCACTCCCGAACGCACTATCCTTACCCCGGACGGAACACCCCGTCCGGGGTGGAAAGTGGCGGTAGATGAAGAGAGTTATAAATCCATGACGGCTATCATCCGCCTGCCCGAAGTACTGCGTCCATACGCCGATGCCACCGATATGATTTCCGTGGTAGCCGGTGAGACGATTGTTGGTGTGGCTTCGCCTTGGGACGAGGTGTCGGATAGTTATATTATTCGTATCGCCGACCCGCATACAACAAGTACGCTGACCCTCCGCTATTACTCGGTTAAACTAACGCGTATCTATACCGCTCCGTTTGTCTCCTTTGTCAACGACGATATAGTAGGCACAGTAGAAGAACCCTTTATTCCTGAGTTACAATAATCTTCTGCTCCTCGGAGGTTTCGCCCTCCGCATAATGAGAGCCATCTATCTTCGCAAATGAAGATAGGTGGCTTTTTTTATGCCACAAAGGGACAATCTAACAAATTCTTTGTTAAAAATCATTTTTTTTTCTTGTCATGTATTGCGAATATGAAAAAAAAGTAGTAATTTTGCAGTCAAATTTTAGCACTCTATTATGGAAAAGCAAGACGAATATTCATTGTCCATGCAGCGGACAAAAATCATGATGAGCCTTAAGACATTTACTTTTGTGATGTTTTTAGGGCTGTTCCTTTTGGGAGTTGCTATCTTCCAAAACGCTATCCAAATAGAACAAATCTTCGGCATCCTACAAGAGCAGTTCCCCAACCAAGAACTATATAGCGTCTTGCAATATATAGGGCACCAAAACGCTATCAATCAGTCGCTGTATATCCTTATCGCCCTTATATACACGGGTGCTTTGGTATGGTTAGGCTTCCATTTCCATAAGATGATGAAGGAGTATAATACCCAACTATCCACACTATCTAAACAATTAGAGGCACTTCAGCAACTCCATCCGCTGACATTGCCGAAGGCGTTGGATACAGAACGTGCGCAGAAATATCTGCAAAAAGCCATTGATGCCAACCTCATCGTTACGACCGAAAACGGACTCCGTCGCGTGCCGGAAAACTGCAACAAGACCCAACTCGTCTATCTGCTTGGCAGGATCTACTGCCAAAATAAAACTGACAAACTGCCAAATGACGAGTTATGCAAACTCTTCAATGAGACGCGATTGGAGAAAATCAATTACGACATCTTTTGCAACAATAACGGCAAACCTGCTCATTCTGAATTGATTGACGCTCTCTTCGACGAATAGGTGATTTGGGTGTCACCTCACGTGTCCCCCTTCTCCTCTTTTTTTTCTTACTTTTTGGCATTATCTTTGCAGTGAATTTCGTTGCAGAGATTTTTGCCATGTCTGTCATGTCTCTGCCATAGAAATTCACAATTAACCTATTTTATTAACCTTATTAAACCTAAATTTTATGGTACAAAACAACATCCATTTGACTGAGTGTGACGACTTACAGATTACGTCGCATCTCAATGTAGAGGCACTGCCTCAATTTTTGCAAGACCTTCTCAGCGTGGCTCACACCACCGAACAGAAGGACATGCTGCTCATGAGTTCGCTCACGACCCTATCGACCGTGATGAACTCCGTCTATTTCCGCTATGGCACGACGGGCAAACGCTACTATCCCGAACTGATGACCTTCATCATGGCAGGGGCAGCCAGTGGTAAGGGTATCGCCGAACTAAGCAAACGCCTCGTGGAGAAAGTACACGAGGATACTCCTCTTATTATCGCGGGCGATAGCACCTATCCCGCTTTCTACAACCAACTGCTTGAACAAAACGGCTGCGGACTGCTCTTTGAGACAGAGGGCAGCGTCATTACCGACATCTGGAAAGGGAGTGCGATGAGTTACAACACCGCCCTGCGTAAAGCTGCCGAACATGAGACTCTCAGTAAGAACCGCGTTCACAATGGACAGAGCGAGATTGCTTGCCCGAAGGTAGGGATGATGCTCACGGGCACGTTCAGTCAGTTTAAGGCTTTGGTGCCGAGTGTGGAGAACGGATTCTTCTCGCGTCTGATGACCGTCGTAGTCAGAGAGCACCAGGACTTCGATGGCTCCGTCTTCCAACCCACGAACGAGGGCGCCGAGGTGGAGGCGCTTATTGGGCGCCTTGCTATGCAAGTGAAGCGCCTCAATGAGGAATTGAACCGCCCTAAAGTAGTGAATGATGAATTGATGAATTGTAGAGGGATTGAGTTTCGCTTGACGACGGAGCAGGCGAGCTTATTGGGACAGGTGATGGAGAAAGAGTATAAGGAATACGTGCGCGTGTTAGGCGACGGCTTCCACGCGAGTGTAGTGAGAAACGGTATTAACGTGATGAGGATAGCGGCAATACTGAGCGCACTAAGATTAGTGGAAAGTGAAAGTGAAAGTGAACTCACATGTTCCGAAGAGGATTTTCAGACGGCGATGGTGATAGGTACGAAGCTCCTTCTTCATGCGGCGGATGCGTATAATCAGATAACGGAAGAAAACAAAGAGGCTGTGCCGAGTATCAAAGGTAGCTATCAAAAAGAGACGTTCTTTGTGAGTTTGCCGGAAGAGTTCTCTACAGGTGAATGCTTATCCTTTGCCCATAAAATGGGCATCAGCGAACGCTCCACAATGCGCTGGCTAAACCAATGGTCAGAACAAGGGCAATTAACCCACACCCATGGCTATTATCTCAAAATTGCATAAGCAAACTGCCACGTGGCAGATTGGCAGTTTGCTGTAATTAACTATTCATCAGCGAGTTGTAGGAAACTGCCAAACTGCCAGTTGGCAGTTTCACGTTGCAAGACGACGGGGTCTATAGAACCGAGATTGGAAAATCTCGGTAACGGAAACACTGTTCAAGACCCCGCATGCAATGCGGAGAGAAAAAACATAACAAAATCAAGACTCCGCATGATATGCGGAGAGAATGGACCAAATAACCGCTCGCGGAGGCTCGCGGCACAAAACGAGGACGGGGCTCCCTCGGGCATCCTCCTTGACGAACGCGGAAATCACGCGGTAATCACGCGGAAATCACGCGGAGCCGGACTTGCAATAACCGCTGCGCGGTGGGGGGTAGAGGAGTAGGGGAGTAGAGGAGTAGGGCTAAAACGAACAACAAAACAATTAATTTAGAACCTCACGATGTATAGGTAATCGTTGTTAAAAATATGGCTTTACCAGTTTATATTGATGTTATTGATGACATGACCGGTGCAATAGGCACCAACAAAGACTGTATCTGTCGCCGCAAGATCTATAAGGTTGGCGGAATGAAGATACCCGGAAGTAAAGAATTGTACAAAGTATGTAACCCTCGCGATTTCAAAAAGAAACCGCAGAAAGGAAAAGAGAAAGAGAGTAGTACGGCGTTTAGTGAGGCTCGTAAGAAGCGTATCCTTATTGAGACGACGATGCCGGAACTCTATGCCCGCTGGCAAGCGGCTTTCCTTAAGCAGTTGAAGAAACCGGATAAGGACAGTCCGTTGGTTCCGCCCCAGAATCACTATCGCAAGACGTATGTGAGGTTGGCGAACTATATTGAGACGAAGATACGATTGCGAGGGGGGATTGATAAGGTGGAGTAGAGGAGTAGGGGAGTAGAGGAGTAGGGTGCGCATTTGGTAATTGCCAAGTGCGCTTTTTTATGCCAAAAGCGGACAACCTAACAAATTTTTTGTTAAAAATCGTATTTTATTTGTGTATGTCAGAAAAAAGTAGTAATTTTGCACTCGCAAAGTTGTTTTTTTTGTTTTTTTAAAAAAATATATTAAATATGAAACACAACAAATCTTATTTTCTGTTCGCTGCATTGTTAGTGGCGATGTTATTACCCTTATGGCAGAGTTCGGAACTGAAAGCTTGGTTCCCTCATGATAAGTATGCCTATTTTGTCAATACTTTCCAAGTAGACAAGATTTGTGAGTTTGATACCAAAGAGACCGGAGAAGGAGACACCGGCGAAGATGTACATGGTGGTGTTCGTCTGGTGGATCATCCGGGCACTATTGCGTGGTGCTTCCTATCGTGGGACGAGCATAACGATGATAAGGACGATTATGACATGCAATGGTTTGAACTCTACCTTGCCGGAGCCGACTACTGGGATAGTAAAAATGATTATAAGGAGTTAGCGCATGTTGATATTGTAGATGATGACGATAGTCCGTATCCCTATTCTATTACGAATTATAATTATTGCACGAGTTGGAACGTGCAGGTTCGTTGGTATCCGCAAGATGATGGTAGTTACTGGGTGTATATGGTGACGGAATACAGTTCAACGATCCGCAGTTATATAGAGAATAAAGGAAGCAGTTTACGCCTACTGGTCAAAACCCGTTGGGATGATGGGGATTGGGATAACGAGGAAATTTTGTCAAAGGAAGTGGAAGAATCCGATCGCACCTTTATGACCCTATCCGCCCCAACGGTAAAAGATGCGGAATGGATGGTAAGGGACGGCAAGACGGCTGTCAAATATACCCGCAATGTGCCTGTCAGTAATTGCAGCTTAGATATCTATGAGTATTGCAATAGTTCTTCCTACGACTATGGCTATAAGTCGGTAAATTATGGTCAAGAAACGGCTTACCTCTATCCTTTTGATGACCCATACTCATCGGTTAAACCGAAAATGGATAAATTGTCAAATCAGCACTACATTGATTACGATTTCTATTTAAGGAAGACCTATACGGTCAGTCGAAATCATTACAACTTCCGTGGAGGTAATTCCAATTGGAAGGATTCGCGTTCCATCACGTCGTCCTATGCTTCCTTATATCCGCCTAAATTCGCCCAACCGAAAAACTTTATGGTTGTCAACGAGAATGATGGTACTATAACGCTTACTTGGAATGTGGACAATACCGATGGTGACCAAAGTGACTTTATTATTGAACGGGCATACGATCCCAATTTCTCCAAATCGGTATCAACCAATCGGGTGAAACTGGTGGCAGGTCAGACCACGTATTCCTTTACCGACAAATACTCAGAGCGCAATCAAGGGACAAAGGACTTTTACTATCGCATTCACCGAGAACACGCTGCGGTGAAAGATTTGAGCGTTACTCAAAAAGTATCCATTAATACCGATTACACCTCTGTTACGAAGGTAGATGCCGAACCTACGGCGGATGGTAAACATATCAAACTGACTTGGGAACTGAATAGCGGTATTTGGGACAAGAACACCATGAACCAGCAAGTGCTTTGTAACGGCGAAGTGTTTGCTACATTTACCAATAGTTCGACAACCACCTACACTACCACCCAGTCGCTTCCCACCTGCGAACCGCTGACTTTCTCTGTTCGCGTAATGGCGAACGGAACAGAACAGGATGGCGTTCGCGCCTTGCCTGTCACTTTGCCGACGGACAAGATAGGTATCATTACGGATATGAAACCCAGTTGCGGCTACTTCAACAACCATGTCACTATCAACTGGACCACCGATGCCAACAATAATAACTTCAATTATTTCCATATCCTCCGCGTTGAATACGATGGTGACGAATCTACTACGGAATCGTTGGGTACGGTAAACGCCATACCCGGTGTAACGGAATATACGTTTGACGACAAGAGTTGCGTGCCCGGCACTTACTACCTCTATTCGGTTCGCGGCTATTCTGATTGCGATGGAAACGTGCAGATGCAGACCTCCAAGAGTGATATCGGTTTTGCTCAACCCTTTGGCGTGGTAAGCGGACAAATCACGTATAGCGGCAATCAAGGTGTGAAGAACGTTGCCGTTCATGCTGTAGGTGATGGTACCCGTCATGGTTGCTCGCTCTATTTCAAGAAGGAGCGTAATCCTGAACTTATTATCCCGGGTGCTATGCTTGACCAAATGACCAAACATATTCCTAATGTCGGTCAAGCCGAAGG
>JAZQOG010000013.1:0-66522 GCA_045627765.1 Paludibacteraceae bacterium
AAGGTGGTGGCAAATATCCTGCACAGCGCGTTTTGAAATACGAGTGGTTCCCACTGCCCGAAAATGCTATCAGCGTCAACCCCGGTCTCAAACAAAATCCTAACTACTAAAATGTACGATTATGAAAAAGATACTTCCAGTTATTATCGCACTGCTTGCAGTGCTCGTAGGCTGCAAGCCTAAAGATATTATCTTTGACCACGAACAGCCGCAATTCGAGATTAAAGCGAATGCTATCTTGTTAGAGGTTATCGTTCCTGCCGGCACTGCCGCAGACGACCAGATCTATATGGTAGGTCCCTATAATGGTACCGACTCCGTGAACCTTGGTTCGATGATCCTTACTAAGGCTGAAAAAACCGATTATAAGTTTGGTATCTATGTCTTCCCGAACGATATGGCAGAGGGAAAGAGCCTTGCTGACGGTTTCTATTTCGTTAGTAAGAAACAGAACGTAGAGCGTTTCCAAACGATGCACACCATCGCTAACGCACAGTTAGGTCAACGCTACGACCTCACCATCTCCGCTTGGCAGGGCAATCCCGAACAACCCGCAGTCGAACACGACGGTCACGTCATCTACGTACTCAACCACACCGATTGGACCGACCTTGCTCTCTATGCTTGGGGCGACGGATTAGAGGAACTATTCGGTGGCTGGCCGGGTGTACAACCGACGGGTACGGAAACGATACAAGAGGTTGAGTACCTCTACTTCGATTGTGGCGAGGAAAATGAGGGCTTGACTTATAACCTCATCTTTAATAATAACGGAGGCGGAAGCCAGTTGGCAGACTTTAACTTCACCCTCTCTCGCGATGTCTTTTTGGAACTGACTGCCGATGGTGTGAAAGAGATCCAAGTAGGACCCGCAGTCGAACACGACGGCGCAGTTGTATATATCCTCGATGGTATAGGTTGGGGATTGGAGACCACGCTGTATATGTGGGGCGACGTGAACGACCTCAATGGCACTTGGCCCGGAATGACTAATCCCGGAACGCAGAAGTTTGGCGATTATACGTATATGTATTTCGACTGTGGCGCAGCTAATGCAGGACTGGCGGAGAACCTTATCTTCTCGAAGAACGGTACTTCGCAGATTCCCGACTATGCTTATACCATTGGCGAACCCGGAGAGAAAATCTACCTGTATATGACCAGCACCGGTTGCACCGTCATTGAAGACCCTGCTAACCCGGGTGAGGTAGAGTGGTTCGATCCCGTGCCCGTAGTCAAAGAGCCGGCTATCATCGACCTTTATATCTACGACGCTACCGAGACGTTCCTCGTTACCGAAGACACCGTCACCCACGAACCTGCTTTGTTGGATATCTCCCTTTATGCGTGGGGTACATCGGAGATCTTTGGCGCATGGCCGGGCTCGAATACGGCTCAATGGGAAGAGGTTACTATCCTCGGGCTCCAACTCAAACACATTCAGTTAGAGGGTTTTGTTGGGGATTCGTATAATGTCATTGTTAATAACAAAGCACCGAAAACGAACCTCAAACCCGGAGATAAACAGTACGATGCGTTCGGAATTACGGTAAGCGAGCCCTATCAAGAGTTATATTATAAACTGACGGACACGGAGGCTACTCCCTTGCAAGTAACCCCCCTCGCCCCCGCTAAGCACTAAACTAGCCCAAAGGGCGTACACTTTCAACTATTATGACTAACAGGCTTCTTTATACAATAACGCTCCTCGCCCTGCTCATCGGCTGCAAGCCTCAACCCGCGAACCCGCCGGAGGAGAAGAGCGATACCACCCAAGTAATCGCGGCCAACGACTATGTCGTCTATCAAGCCAACGAGAAAGTGTTTGCGCGTTCGGGTGCGTTTAAGGCTATCGACAACCACCTCGACTCCCTCCAACAGATGGGCGTGAACGTGCTATGGCTGATGCCTATCTTCCCCATCGGCGAACTCAAGGCAGTGAACTCGCCCTATTGTATTCGCGATTTCAAGGCGGTCAATCCTACGTTCGGTACACTGGACGACCTCAAGAACCTTGTTCAACACGCCCACGAGAAAGGAATGTTAGTGATGTTAGACTGGATTGCCAACCACGCCTCGTGGGATAATAATTGGGTGATTGAGCACCCCGATTGGTTCACTCCGGCACAGACGGCGGACGAACGCGCGTGGACAGATGTCACGTTCTTCGACTACTCCAAACGCGAGGTATGGCAAGCGATGACGGATGCCTTGACTTATTGGGTTAAGACGGCGGATGTGGATGGTTTCCGTTGCGACTACGCACACGGCTGTCCGGACGAGTTTTGGGTGGAGGCGATAAAAGCGATTCGTGCTATCAAACCCAATGCTATCCTTCTTGCTGAGACCTCCCACGATAACCTCTATAATGCCGGTTTTGACTGGCTCTATAGTTGGAACTACCTCTCCGCTATTCAGGACCTCTATACCAAAGGCTCGTTAGCCAATCTCTATGCCGTCTCCGACCGCGAGAAGTTCGCTACACCTACGGGAAAAGAGCGGCTGCGCTATATCACCAACCACGACGCTTGTGCCGAGAAGTCCAATACCCAACTCTATAAGTCGCAAGAGGGGATGTTGGCTGCCGCCTGTCTAACGTATTTCTTAGGGGGTGTACCGCTTATCTATTCCTCACAAGAGGTCGGGTATATGCGACAGATTCCTTTCTGCTGCCGTCCCGAAGACTCGCCGCTGATGAACTGGTCGGATAATAGCGCCACCTACGAAGCCTACAAACAGATGTTCGCCGTCTATCACCAAACTAAAGAAATCCGTGCCGGTTCGTTCACGCACGTGGACAGTAATCCCGAGATGGCGATACTCTACTATAAGTCCAACACGTCCGAAGACTTCCTATTAGTCGCCGTCAATGTCTCCAATACGGAGCAGACGGCTAACTTACCGATTGAGTTACAAGGGGTAGGGGAATTGCAACGCTCGATTACGCTACCGGCGTATTCGTATCGTTTTTATCGAAACTGATAGACATCAATGCTTGGTGCCATTGCTCTAACGTAAGACCTGTGCGATTTCTCGCGCGGGTCTTATAGGTATAGATGGTGTTCACCGAATGGTCTAACACGTTCGCTATCTGGTCGTTCTGCGTGATACCTAACCGCATCAAGGCTAAGATACGCAATTCCGGCGAGAGACGCTCACCCTTATTCAACTCTATCTGCTCCCCGGGCAGTGCCAACGCGTTCACCTGCTCTACGAAATGCGGGAAGAGGTGCAAAAACATCTCGTCAAACTGCTTGTAGAAGTCGTTCTTCTGCTTGCGGACACGTACGTAGTTAGGGTTGGACACGTATTTCTGCATCTTCTCTATCTCCTCTAATAAGGCGGATTGCTTGCACAAGAACAAACCGATATACTCCTCCTTCATCACATTGGCTTCCGTCAGCCCTTTGTTCATCGTGTCTATCGTTTGTTTGGCTTTCTTAAGCTCTTTGATTCGACTTGCCAACACGATAAGCAACACTACTAACAGCCCCATCAGCAGGTATAAGCCTATACTGAGATACGTGATCCGGCGGTTTTGTGCCTGTAAGTCCCGTATCTGTTGCTGCTCGATGATTGGCAGTATCTGACCAATGGCAATCTGACGCTGACGCGCTCCGTACTGCTGCGCATCCTCTAAGGCGTAGTAGATACACCGTGCCGCTAACTCACTAAGTCCTGTTTCGTATAACCGCAAAGCCACAATACGCATCGCTATCGCCTCTTTCGTCGAACTGCGTAGGTCGGCTATCGTAGCTAATATCCAATAATGATCACTGATGGACTTCTCCCCTAAACAGTCGTATAAGTATCCCATCGACGAGTAGGCAATCGCTAACTCATGATCCGTCACCGACCCTACTTCTACTAACCGTTTGAAACGCTCGATGGCTAATGTATATTCGTCCGTCTTCATCGCGTATTGCGCAAGGGCATTCCAATAGGTCACCGAATCGCCGGCGTCAACCAGTTCGATGGCTTGTTTATAACACTGGTTGCCAATCTGAATATACTCGCGTCCGTGAGAACCTAATACGTAATCCGCCATGTCGTGATACAGACGCGCCTTGGTGATATAGTAATCTATCCGATTGGTTGCGTCCATCTCTTCTACGCGAAGCGACTCAAACACGTCGTCACACTCCTTAAACAGTCCCGAACTCAGATACGCAAACGCCAACTTTAGCCGTGCCGCAATATATGCTTGCTGGTCCCGCTTGGCTGCTGCCTCGTCTAATAGGTGATGGGCGTAGATAAGTGCCGTGTCGTAGTTGTAGGACTTATACTCCTCAAAGAGTAAGAGGTTCTTTTCCGTTTCCGACAGGTCGGCACTGATCACGTGAGAGATACGTTCTTGCTTAGCCGCGTCGTACATCTCTTTCTTTGCCATCTCGTCTTCAAGGAGCTCAATATCTTCCTTCGTGAAGCCATAGGCTAAAACCGCTACACATAGCAACGGCAATACAATCGTTCGTTTCATAATACGTATGTCTGGTTAGGAGTATGAATGGTAATATGGTTATCTTCCAACTGCTTATACACCCCTCCGCGAGGAGCAATTAACTCAAAAGGGAGCGCCGTCTCTTGACAATCGGGTAGAGGAACAAACTCAAACCCGGGATGGGTGTTCTGCTTGAGATTGACGTTCTTGAACGTGAGGGAACAGTACAGGCCGTCGCCTAACGCACCGGAGAAATAGATACCCCGATCCGCCCCATCTACTACAATCTGATCTAAGATCAAATCAACAATCTTCTTTCCCGATGAACTCTGAATATACAACCCGTGCCCGCGAGACTGATAGACGTTGATATTACTTAGATGTACGTGGTAGATGGGATAGTTAGAGGTCGAACCTATATTCACCGCTCCTTGCATCTTTCCCCAGAAATCGCCGTGCTTACCTTTGGTTCCTCCTATACACCCACAATGACGGATATCAATGTTATATAACTCTATCGCACCATCTTGTGCAAAACCAGTTCCACTAAAATCTGAATTGACCCGTAAACCGCATTCCAAACCGTCTTCAATAAGGATGTCGTGAGCTGTCTGGTTCTTTCCTCCAAAGAACCCTAACGAAGATGCTCTCCAGTTGTTCTGTGCCGTGCAATAAGCAAAGACGATACCTTCCGTCTGCTTGCCCGTGGACCAACTCGCCATGTCGTCATCACCGTTGTTGCGAAACGAGCAATACTGCACCTTATGTCCCTTTGACCCTTGGCAGAGATTGATCCCATCAGCGTAGTTATTACGTATCCGACAATGCTCAATGAGCATATTCTCACTGCCCGTACCGTTGTAATCCGCTATCCAACCGCCACACTCGAAATGCTCTATCCAGCAGTTCCTCACAATCGAGTTCTTTCCCCAGCCGCCCATCAGTCCTTTGCCTACTTGATATTGGCTATTTCCTTTGTAATAACGCTGGTTATTGATGGTGTTTAAGTATATACCTTCCATAGTCGTTTGACTATTACACTCAATGCCGCGATTGGCGTAGGTACGCTTATCCTCGCTCGTTGTACCGAAATAGATCTGAGTGTACCACATTCCCGCGCCAATAAGATGCGTCCCGTCGCGATTGATACGTATCTTATCTTCCGCATTCCAAATGCCCTCCGGGATATATATCGTCTTGCCGGCATTGCTGTTGATGAACTTTCCTATATCTACAGCGCCTGTATATTGAACCTTATTGTCTGACTCAATATCTTCCCATCGTACGGGTGCGGGCACATCCTCTAACTCGATAAAATCAATGGTGTAAACATGGGTATCATCACTATCTTTCATTAGTCTCAACGTCTCTCCTTCCTCTAATTGACGAGAGAGCAACGTGTGTACTTCGTCAAAGCGCATTCTAATCACGGGACCGTTCTTCGGATCATTGGTCGGATACGTCGCCGAACAATACTGCCACGCCCAATAGGAGTCTAATGTCAATTGACCTACGCGCTCTTCGCCTGCATAGATAACCACACGACCTTTCGTTCCTGTGCCGACGGCGTTATCGGGCAGACTGAAACGAACAGTGAGACCTTTACCTGCACTCGTGAGTTCCCATTCTACATAGTCACCTTTTCCCGTTAATTGTACGGCTTGCTGATGACTGGCTTCGCTTTGTAGTTGGGTCTGATCGTCCGTGGGTTCTAAGAAAACACCTGTCGTTTGACATAGCCCTTGCTCGGCTTCATAGCAAGTGTAGGGCGCATTGAAATAACCAATGGTTAATAACAAAAGAATGTTTTTCAGCATAAAATATAGATTTTGACGATGCAAAATTAGTCAATATTTTTTATATATGCAAATTTTTTTTATTATTTTTAATAATATAGGGCAAAATTATCGAAATATTTTCTATATTATCATTATATTTTTCGCGTGTGTGAGAAAAAAGTTGTAACTTTGTACTCAAAATAGGAGGCGTATGCTGACTATTGAAACTAATTAACATTATTAACTAAAAACATTTTTCCATCATGAAAAAATTTTTCTTGTTTGTTGCAGCTGCAATGACAGCTATGACAATGAGCGCAGCTCACTCGCTCAACAACCCTAAAGGTGAAGATGGTCGTTACATCGTTAAGTACGATCTCAAAACGAACTCTTTCGCTACCGCTAACGACATGAAAGTGAATGAGACTTTCGTTTTTGCAGTGGATGTAACCGGAACTTGGTTAGAGACTTTCCTCAATGGTACTCCTACTGCTGAAGGTGCACAACGCGGTATCGCCATCAACAAATGGACGAGCCTTGGTGACGTTAACGGTGACACCAACCGTATGAAACGTATCTCCGGTAATATCTGGGGTATGACGGTTAACTACTGGCAAATCGCTACCGGTGATTTCAGTAAGGCCCTTATGAAGGACAGTACCCTCTATGTTTCCGGTCAAATCTTCGGTTTTGAATACACCGCAGAAAACCCAGGTGCCAATTGGTGGATGTGGGAAGATCAACCCGTTGACGTTACTCTGGCAGAGGGTTCCGACTGCCTCTTCGCTTTCGCTCTTTCTACCGAGACTACCGCTCAAGAAGGTGATGAAGAGTTTTATAGCACGGACTACATGGAGGACATATATGGCTATGACGTAAAGGGTTATGCTGCTCCTTGCGCTAAGATTGGTACGGACATCCTCGTTCACAACCTCACCGGTTGGGATAACCTCTACCTCTATATGTGGGGTGAGGGAGGCAACGACCTCGGCGGTGGTTGGCCTGGCTTTGCAGCTCAACGTGCAGACGAAGATGGTCTCTATTTCCTCGTTGCTGAAGGCGAATACGACAGCAAGAGTGAGAACCTGATTTTTAACAATGGTAATGGTGTTCAACTTGCAGACTATCCTATCACGTTAGGTGACTCTTACGAGCTGTGGGTAACCCTTGACGGCGTTTATAACGAGGCTCCTTCTGCTCTGCCTACCGTTAAGTCGAAAGCTGCTGCTGCAAAGCGCATCGTTGATGGCCAAATGATTATCGAGAAAGAGAACGTTCGCTACAATGTTTTAGGTGGTATCGTTAAGTAAGATAACCCCTTATTCTTAGAAGCAGGAGGCTGATTACCTCCTGCTTTTTCTAAAATTAGACTAACTATCATGAGAAAACTATTTTCTATTTTATTCTTCTTGCCAACGGTTATCGTACTGGCACAGCAACCCATCACGGGCACTGTTACCGATGTAAAAGGTGAGCCTATCATTGGTGCTACCATCGTCATTGAGGGGTCTCAGACGGGTACGGTTACCGATTTAGATGGTGCCTTCCAACTAAGCGTTTCTACCGGTCGCTCGATAGCGGTTTCATACGTAGGTTATGCTACTCAATCGGCTACCGTGGTGGCTAAAAAAACGACTTATAACTTCGTTCTTGAAGAAAACACAGAGGTGCTCAGTGATGTCATTGTTGTGGGTTATGGCACCCAGCGTCGCAGTGATGTAACGGGCGCGATTTCTTCGGTGGATACGAAGGAGATTGTCGATTTCTCTTCTAAGTCTTTAGCGGAGTCGCTTACGGGTTTGGCAGCCGGTGTATCGGTAGTCAAAGGAAGTGGCGGACCCGGTGAAGCGGCGGATATCCTTATCCGTGGTGCAGGCAACTTAAGTGGACTACCGCCGTTGTATATCGTGGATGGAGTGGCACAAGATGCCGGTTTCCAATTTAATATGCGCGATGTGGAGCATATAGAGATTCTCAAAGATGCCGGGTCGGCTGCTATTTATGGTAGTCGTGCAGCAGGAGGTGTGATTCTTATCACGACCAAACACGGGCAGGACGAAAAGACCCATGTTGAACTCAATATCCGTGCCGGATGGCGCAATATCGACAACAGGTTGAAGTTATTGGGTACGGAGGATTGGATTCGTGCTCGTGACGCTTGGGGGACTTCTTCTACTCTTGACCAACTCGGAGTTAAGAGTGTGTCCGAATTGCCCAATACCGATTGGATGAAAGTGATGTACGGTACCGGTATTGAACAAGAATATAATGCTAATGTCACCCACCATTCCGACAAGACAGACCTCTTTCTTTCCCTTGGTTATCTGGACGAGAAAGGCACATATATGGATACGCGTGCGAGACGTTTCACTTTCCGCACGAATCTCGACCACCGCATCGGCAAACATGTTACGATAGGCGAATCGCTCTATGGTTCGATGGTGAATACGAATCCTGCTGCGTCTTCTTCGGTCTATTATCATACTATTCCTTTCCGCACCGTTCCTATCGCAGAGGTCTATGATGCGGATGGGGACTACGCTAAGACCCCCGTTCCTTACGGCAGTGGACCTAACTTCGCCGGTATAGAGGGGGCTTTCCATAATTACATAAATAAGTCTTATAATGTGAACGCACAAGCGTACCTCGATGTGAAGTTTATTGAGGGATTGAATTGGCGTACGACCGGTTCGGCACAACTGGAAGCCTTCTCTGTTAATCAGTTCACGGAATACAAAGATTTTGGTCCTGTCACCACCGGCGTACCGGGCGGTTCACTCTATTCTTCTTCGGGTACAGCATTGCGATTGATGTTCAACTCTATTCTTACCTACGACCATAAATGGGGTGAGCATCATTTCAAAGCAATGGTGGGTACAGAGTGGTGGAAATACGATGGTTATAACTTAGGTGTCACCGCTTATAATTTTGTTATCTCTCCTGCTCAATCCATTGCGTTAGCCTCTGATGGACCCACAAAGGATGCCTTTGATAACCTTCCAATGGAACGCCGTGGTTCGGCTTTTGCTCGTATTAACTATGATTATGCAGGGCGATACTTACTTACCGTTAACTTCCGCGCAGACGCTTCTGATCGTTTCGTTAAGAAGAATCGTTGGGGATTCTTCCCTTCCGTTAATGCGGGTTGGCGAATGAGTGAAGAGCGTTGGATTAAAGAGCCGGCAGGCGATTGGCTGAGTAACCTTAAGATTCGAGGCAGTTGGGGTATCTTAGGTAATGATAATGTGGCACAATACATGTATGCTTCTACCTATGCTTTTACGGGGGTGAGTTACTGTTTCGATGAATCCTCCATTCAGCAATCCGGTGCGTGGACGGCTATCCTCGGTAATGAAGCGTTGCGGTGGGAACAAGTCAATCAGTGGGATTTAGGTCTTGATTTGGGATTTTTCAATAACCGTTTGACGGTGACGTACGACTATTATGATCGCCGAACGAAAGATATGATTTATCGGGGCTCCCTACCTCTCACCTCCGGCTTGAGTTATTACTTCAGTTCCGACGACCCGGGAAACACGATCTCTGTTCTTCTCAATGCCGGTTTGGTGCAAAACATGGGACACGAGATCACCATCGGTTGGCACGAGACACGAGGAGACTTCACGTATGGTATTGATTGGAATGCATCTTTCAATAGCAACATGGTTAAACAAGTGGGTGATGCTCCGGGAGCCAGTATCATTGATGCCGGTGTGGATAACTCGTGGAGCCTAATCTCCCGTACCGAAGATGGACATCCGATGGGATTGTTCTATGGTTATAAGTGCTTGGGAATCTTCCAAAACCAAGAACAGGTGGATCAATATAACCAATACGCCCTTGACCAGTGGAAAAAACAAAACCCGACGCACACGAAGTTTGCGCCGAATGGGCAACCGCTTGACCCGGATGGAAAAGAGATGGGTGTTTATTACCAACAACCCAACACCGGTGTGGGTGATCTTATTTTTGACGATAACGGAAAAGGACGTGTTAGTCCTGCTTCGCGACAGTATATCGGCAATCCTTGGCCTAAAATGGAAATGGGTCTTGCCCTTAATTTCGGATGGAAAGGTATTGACCTAACCGCGGTCTTCAATGGTGCCTTCGGCTTCGATATTATGAACCTCATGAAACCTTATACCCACATGTTTATGAGTGATAACACGACGAAAGATATCTTCTCCACCTCTTGCTATGGACGTGATAACACCACTATTACCGCTAACCCGCGCGTAGGATATCTTGATGATAAAGGATCGATGATTGGCGATGGTGCAGCGAATAAGAACTACTCCACCGTGTCTTCTTATCTCGTGGAGAAAGGGGACTACTTCAAACTCAAGAATTTGAGTATTGGTTATACCTTCCCTGCTAAATGGACCACGAAGGCGAAGATTAATAAACTGCGCCTATATTTCTCGGCACAGAATGTGTTTACGATTACTAAGTATTCCGGCAACGACCCCGAATTAGGACGTTATAGCGGCGATAAACTGATGTGGAATGTCGATACGCAATATCGCTATCTTCCTTCTCGCCTCTTCTCCTTTGGTTTAGATGTTAAATTCTAATCTTTCACCCTTATGAAAAAGTTTCTTCTATTATTACTTTCCCTTTCCACTCTCACTTTCCACTCTTGCAAGGACTTCTTCTCGATCTCTAACCCGAAGACCATCTCCCAAGATAACTTCCCAACCACCCTTGAACAAGTGGACCAACTCGTCACCGCTTCTTATGCGCAGTCACACGCTATTGGGACTTACGCTTTCTATTGGTTTCCGATGGGTGTGTGGCTCTATGACCATACCACTGACCTCTATGGCTCTTATGACGAACGTGCTTTCTCACAAGATAACTACTCCGCCATTGACTCGCGATACCTTACCACCACCTATACTGACCTTTGTAAGTGGATGAAGTTCGCCACCGTCGCACTCGAAGGTATCGATACGTATCAACAACGCTATGGCCGCACAAGCGAAAAAGACCAACTCAATTACTATCGAGGGGAAGCCTACTTCAATAGAGCCCTCGCTTATTGGCATGCACAGATCTTCTTTGAGATGGATGCCGAGGGACTGGGTTTCCCGATTATCGACCACGCCTATAACAATGTCGATTCACTCAAACTGCCACGCGCTACAGTTAAACAAACATGGCAGTTTATCATCGACGATCTCAACCAAGCGTGTACGCTACTTAAAGGACATAACGATACCTATCGGGCTACCGAATGGGCAGCAAAAGGGTTACTTGCTAAAGTATATATGCAGTCCCTCTATCTCTTCCCCGAGAATAAAACGAAAGCCCTCGCTGTACTCGAAGATATCATTTCTAATAGCGGCAAAAGCCTCGTGCCTTATACCGTCTATACAGATATGTTCTATGGCAACCAAGCTAACGAACACAACTCCGAATCGCTGTACGAGATAACGATGACCTCTAACTACAAACAAGACGGACCTTGGGAAAACTACACCACCGGCTCCGGTATGCCCATGGTTTATGCTCCTTGGTACACCGACCTCGACATTCGTTTTAGGAAAGGGCAAGACGATAAGGCATCCAAAGACCCTATCAAAAAAGAGCACGATGTCGTCACCTCTACCAAGTCTTCCCAATGGGGAAACAACTTCGTTCACGATAAGAACATCGCCCGATTCGGCTTCGCTAACTTCTATGGCGATACCGTTCCGCGTTGGACGTTTAATAAGTCCTACGACTTTGGCAAAGCGCGTTCAGCAGAGAACTTCCCTTACGCACTCGCTAATGCTACCTACCGAGAGGAAGCACTTGCCTTGAAGAACGACCCAACGAAAGTCGATCCACGACTCAAACTCTGTGCCGGACAACCTTACGTGGATACATATATTGATAGTAAAGGACGCGAGACATGGTACGACCGGAGTAGCGAAATCAATAACCGACCCGATATCTTCGGCTGGCAACACCGCAAATATACCAACATCCGCGGTGTCGAGATGGGTGCCGCACCTTACGGAAAAAACGAATCCTCCGATTGTAACTTCTATATCATCCGCCTCGCGGATATATACTTACTCTATGCAGAACTCATTGCTCAGGACAATCCCACCACTGCCCTCGAATATGTCAACAAAGTACACCGCCGCGCTTACGGAGACAACCCCGCTTACGACTATAAAAGCCTGTCCGATCGAACCAAAACCGCTTCCGAGTCAGACCCCCTCGCCTACGATGTTATCAAGTATGAACGGTGGGCAGAACTCTTTGCCGAAGGGCAATGGTGGTTTGATGTACGACGCTATCGTATAGGCGATAAAGAAGCCAATTACTATGTCGAAACACGGCATGGCAAGATTACGTGGAAAGGGGACTGCTCTTATGTACAACCTATTCCGCAACTCGAACTTGAACGAAACGAAAACATGAAACAATCATCCGGTTACGCCGGCATCTAATAAATCATTATGAACCATCGTATTCTTCTTACACTTGCAGCGTCGCTCATTCTGGTGGGGTGTCAACGCCCATTCACTTCTCCTTCGGGAAAGATAGAACTCAATGCTTTCTTTAACGAACAAGGAACGGTCGTCTATGAGGTCTATCATAACCAACAACCCATTATCCTACCTTCCGAACTCGGACTGACTTTTGTCACTTCCCTCGGCGACACCGTAGATAACTCCGGCTGGCAGATCACCTCTACCTCGCGTCGCTCCCATAACGACACCTGGGAAACCGTCTGGGGAGAAGAACAGTTCATCCAAAATAACTACCGCGAACTCACCCTCCACCTCACCCACTCTCTAAACTCTAAACTCTCCACTCTAAACTTAGATATCATCTTCCGTCTCTTTGACGACGGCTTCGCCTTCCGATACGTCTTCCCCTCTGCCGATACCCTCACCGTCCTCGATGAACATACATCCTACACCTTCGCCCAAGAACCACACGTGTGGTCTATCCCCTGGCGAACCGAGTATTACGAGGGACTATGGACCAAACAACCATTATCCCAACTCGATACCGTCTGCTCTCCTATCACCCTCGAACTGGCGGACGGGACCTTCGGTTTTATACACGAAGCCGCCCTCACCGATTACCCTTGCCAAAACCTCTACCTCTCCACCTCTCAGCCTCTCCACCTCTCCACCTATCTCACCCCTTGGATAAAAAATCACCGCATCTTTCGTGATAAAGCCTATATCACGGCTCCTTTCGCTACTCCATGGCGGTTTGTTATTCTAACTCCGACCTTGCGCGAGCTTGTTGCTTCGCGTATCATGCTCAACCTTAACGAGTCGTGCGCGATCGAAGACCCCTCGTGGATTAGACCGATGAAGTTCATCGGTATATGGTGGGGAATGCACATGAAGAACTGGACTTGGCGACAGGGACCTAACCACGGAGCGACTACTGCGAACATGAAGAACTACCTCACGTTCGCTGCCGAACACCATATTGATGCCGTCCTCGCAGAAGGATGGAACCTCGGTTGGGAAGGGTACGAGGGTATCAATCACGACCGCTTCTCGTTTGTTACCCCTTATCCCGATTATGACCTCGAATACCTGTCTCGGTATGCCGATTCGTTAGGCGTGCAGATCGTCTGTCACCACGAGACCTCCGGTCGGGCTAACGAGTACGAAGCGGACCTTGACACGGCTTATCAGTTTATGCAAGCCCATAATATGCACGCGGTCAAGACCGGTTATGTCGCCCCTATCATAACGACTAACGATGGACACCAGTTCAATCGTTCCCAGTCGGGCGTGCGCCACTACCGCAAAGTCATTGAGACTGCCGCCAAGTACCACGTCATGATCGATAACCACGAACCGGCTATGCCTACCGGCTTACAACGTACCTATCCTAATCTCATGACCCAAGAGGGTATCCGCGGACAAGAGTGGAACGCTTGGAGCCAAGATGGCGGTAGTCCGGCTTCGCACGTGTGTACCTTACCTTTCACGCGGATGTTAGCAGGGCCGGCGGACTATACGCCCGGCGTGTTTAACTTCGCTAATCCGATCATCCCGGGAACGAGGGTACATTCCACGCTCATGAACCAACTCGGACTGTTCGTTGTCCTGTATAGTCCTCTGCAGATGGCTTGCGATAAGATAGAGAACTACGAACGCTATCCTGATGCGTTTCAGTTTATCAGCGATGTGCCTTGCGATTGGAAACAGTCTATCTTATTGGATGGTGAGATAGGCGAATACTGCGTCTTTGCTCGACAAGACAGGAACAGTGACGACTGGTATATCGGTGGGGTCACCAACGAGGCTCGCACGTTCGATCTCGACGGAACAACCCTTCCTCTCGATCCCGCAGCGACTTACGAGGTTACGGTCTATCGCGATGCAGCGGATGCCGACTGGCAAACCAACCCTTACGCCTACGAGATAGAAACCCTACTCCTCTACCCCTCTACTCCCCTACACTTCTCCATCCCTCTCGCCAACGGCGGTGGCTTCGCCATCCGCATAGCAAAGAGCTATTGAAGATTACTCCAAATCTCGTCGGTCGTGAAACCTCGCTGGGCGAGGAAACGGCATAATTTATTCTTAAAGTTTAGAGAAGCCGTCTGGTTTATAAGTTTAGAGCTGAAAGTCTTTTGTTCTATCAGACGAGATAATTGACGATTATATTCTTCCTCATCTATTCCCGCTATCGCCTCCTCCACAATAGGAGATGGTAGGTGCTTCATCAACAGCATCATTCGGATCTTCTCCCTACCCCATCCCTGGAAAGCCACTTTATCGTGAACAAACGCTGCCGCATAACGCTGCTCATCAATAAAACCCGATTGACATAAGCGGTCTAACAACCTATCTTGTACTGCCGGCACTGCTCCCCATTGATATAGTTTCTCACGCACTTCCGATACACAATGCTCCGCAAGCGAACAGTAGTTCTGCGCCTTAACGAGCAAGTCTTGCTCTGACCATTCGTTCTTTACCATAACTATCACATTTGATTTCTATATCCGTATAACCCAACGACCCTAATAACGATTGCACCGGCCACCCCATCTGCTCGTTTATCTCAAAATACAACCACGTCCCTAATCGGAGCTCCGCTATACGACGATAAAACCGCAGCGGATCATCATCGGGTACAAACAACGCAGAGGCAGGTTCATAGTCAAGAACCGTCGATTCCATCGATACTTTTTCGCTCTCGAGAACGTAGGGAGGATTGCTGACGACGAGGTCGAAGGGAGGATCGCCCTGCGGGCTGACAGACCGCTGCGCTGAAAGACTGCTGCGCTGAAAGATATCTTGAACAAGGAAGCGGACATCGAGGTGGTGGCGGAGAGCGTTTTCGTTCGCGATGGCAATAGCCTCGGGACTGATGTCAATACCCGTTACCGACCAAGAAGGATGAAGCTGCTTGAGCTTGAGAGCAATGCAACCGCTACCGGTGCCGATGTCTATTACTGATAGACCGCTGCGCTGAAAGACCGCTGACGCTGAAGGATCGCTATCGCTGAAAGACCGCTCCGCTGAAAGAGATATCCAGTCAACGAGTTCGGCGGTTTCGGGACGAGGGATAAGAGTCGCCGGAGAGAGCTTTAAATCCAGTCCAAACCACAAAATATGCCCAAAAATATACTGAATTGGCTCTTTTTTGCAAATTCTTTCTAAAATTATTTCGATATTTGAAATATTTTTTGTATCTTTGCACGCTGAAAGTGTGAAACGGTCTAAACCGGTCAACTCTTCCAGCACCCAAAAGGCTATTTCACGAGCCTCTTGAGGGGAGTAAGTGGGGGTGAGATGGGAGATGATATAATTGAGCATAATTAGTTGAAAGTTAAAAGTTAATTGTTGTAATTCGAGTGCAAAGGTACGACTTTTTTTTGAAATATGCAAATAGATGCGCACTTTTATATGAAGAAATGCCTACAATTGGCTCGATTGGGGGAATATTATGTGGCACCGAATCCGATGGTGGGAGCCATATTAGTGGAGAGTGTAGAGTGTAGAGTTGAGAGTAGTTTAAAAGTTGAAAGTTTAGAGAGAGTTGTTGGAGAAGGATGGCATAAAGAGTTTGGTGGGGCACACGCAGAGGTGAATTGTTTTCGAGATGCAGAAGAAAGAGGAATAACAGACTTTAGGCAATGCACCTTGTTTGTGTCGTTAGAGCCCTGTAGCCATTATGGTAAAACCCCACCCTGCGCGAAACTGATTATAGAGAAAAAAGTAAAGAAAGTCGTCGTGGGGATGTTAGACCCTAATCCACTGGTAGCAGGCAAAGGCATCGCAATGCTACAAGAAGCCGGAATAGAAGTGGAAGTGGGAATAATGGAAGCAGAGTGCCGACAACTGAACAAGCGATTCTTAATGCTACACGAACATCATCGGCCCTACGTAATCCTCAAGTGGGCACAAACCCGGGACGGGTTTATTGATAAGTTTAGAGTTGAGAGTTTAGAGTTGAAAGAGCCGTTAGTGATATCGACACCGGTGACGAAGCAGTTGGTGCATAAGATGCGGGCAGAAAACATGGCAATCATGGTGGGGACGAACACCGTACTCAAAGACAACCCGAAGCTCAATGTGACCCGATGGGTGGGACGCAACCCTATACGCGTGACGGTTGACAGGAGGGGAAGGCTGAAGGGCGCGGCTGCAAGCAGCCTAGAGGCGGAAAGGCTGAGAGGCGGGAAGGGGTTATATATATTAGACGAGACAGCACCGACGATTATTTATCGGGAGCGAACTGATTGGCCTTATATATTGAGTGACTTGGCGGAAAGGGGGATACACTCGATTATGGTAGAGGGGGGAACGACTTTGCTCGAACATATTTTAGCCACCGGCATCTATGATGAGATACATATAGAGGTAAGCGATATGTGCATTGGCGAAGGGGTGTCGGCTCCGAAGATAGAGTTGCCTAACGATTATGAGATAGTAGATAATCACCGATTATATAGTATATGCAAATGAAAAAACAGATTCTTTATATTGTTCTATTAAGCACCCTGTTAGTAGGTTGCAAATATATCAAAGCGCACCAAACGAAAGGGGTGGCCGCAGAAGTGGAAGGTGTCTTCCTATACGAAGATGAGGTGCAAAATGTCCTTGGCACGCACACGGGAGAGGATAGCCTAAGGATTCGCGAGGCGTATATTCACCAATGGGTCGTAGAAAAACTGGTCAACAACAAAGCCGAGCAGTACCTCACCAAAGAGATGGAGCAGATGGTAACCGATTATCGTCGTTCCCTATGTAACTACGCGTATGAAAAAGACCTCATTGCCAAACGGATGGATACGGAGATCTCGGATTCGACTTTGTTTAGTTTTTACGAAGCGCACCGCGATAGGTTATTGCTCAAAGACGATATTTTTAAGGGCGTTCTTCTTATTGTACCGATAGATGCTCCGGATCAAGATAAGGTTCGCGCCCATTTGAATCAACTCACGGAAGATGACCTTGAGTATTTGGACAAATATGCTTATCAAAACGCTTCGGGATACGAACTGTTCTTAGACACTTGGACAACTGCGAATCAGTTACTATTGTGGTTACCTTGCGAATACACGACACTGATTAAGGGTCTAAATCAACCCTCGCATAACCAATCGAACCTCATCGTGTTGCAAGACACGGTATCGAAATACTTCTTACAGATTACGGAAAAAGAGTGGAAGAATCACGTTATGCCATTCGATTATGCCCAAGATAAAATAACAAAAATCATTTATAACCAACGTCAAACGGAATTCTTGAACAACGAGCATGAGCGGTTGTACAAAGAAGCGGTTCTGCTAAAAAAAGTAAAAATCTATGAATAAATCAACCATCCTTATATGGGCTCTTTTCTGCTCGCTTGTTTGCGCGAAAGCAGATAACATCATTGATGAAGTGGTGTGGATAGTGGGCGACGAAGCCATCCTTCGCAGCGAAGTAGAAGAGGAGCGTATTCGTGCCCAATACGAGGGTATTGAGATTGCGGGTAACCCCTATTGTCTCATTCCCGAGCAGTTGGCCGTACAAAAACTCTTCCTGCACCAAGCTGATTTAGACTCTATTGTGGTCGGCGAATCGATGGTTAGCAAGCAAGTTGATATGCGAATGAACTACTACATCTCGCAGATTGGTTCAAAAGAAAAGATGGAGGAATATTTCCGCAAGACCTCTGCGGAGATCCGCGAGGAGATGATGACCACCGTTAAGAACCAGATGACGATCCAGCAGATGCAGTCGAAGTTAACGGAGAACATCAAACCCACCCCCGCAGAGATTCGTCGTTTCTTCGGGACCTTACCTCCCGATTCTATTCCGGTTATTCCCGCACAAGTGGAAGTGCAGATTTTAAGTTTTGAGCCGGAAGTTCCCATTGAAGAGATTGAGCGAGTCAAATCAACCTTGCGCGAGTTCACGGAGCGTGTCACTTCGGGTAAAGCAGATTTTGGGATGTTAGCTCGTCTTTATTCCGAGGACACCGAGAGTGCTAAACGCGGTGGAGAATTAGGGTTTGTAGGGCGCGGACAGTTAGTGAGTGCGTTTGCGGATGTAGCATTTAACTTAACCGACCCCAAGCGCGTGTCGCGTATTGTACAAACGGAATATGGTTACCATATTATTCAGCTCATTGAGAAGAAAGGGGACCGAATCAACTGCCGTCATATCCTATTGCGCCCAAAGACTTCGGCAGAGGATAAGGTCAATGCTCTTCAACGCTTGGACACGATTGCGCAGCAGATTCGAGATACCGCTATCACGTTTGAACAAGCGGTACTGCGTTACTCCCAAGACAAGGACACGTATATGAATGCCGGATTGATGACTAATCCCAATACGGGTTCCAGTAAGTTTGAATATCAAGACCTGCCCCCCGAGGTATCGAGACAGATTTATTCGATGGCGGTAGGAGAGGTCTCAGAACCTTTTGTGATGATGGACCCCTCGAAGAACAAAGAGGTCTGCGCTATTGTTCGACTGCGGAGTAAGGTGGATGTTCACAAAGCCAACCTCACAGACGACTTCCAAATGATCAAAGCGATGTTAGAGCAGAAACAAGGGGGCGAATATATCCATCAATGGATCATTGATAAGATTAAACAAACGTATATACATATCGATCCCGAATGGGTGAACTGCGAGTTCCAGTATCCAGGGTGGGTGCATGAGTAGTGGTTAGTGGATTGTGGATAGTGGATTGTTGAGAGTGGAAAGAAATGAAAAGATATATTATTTATAGTATTTTGTTGGTGAGTTGTCTGGTGTTGCAGGCAGAGGATCTTATTTACATTGAGCACTCCAACACCTTAGAGTTTGACCAAAACAGGTTGCCCGATGCGCAGATCTTAAAAGGAGATGTGTGCTTTAGGCACGACTCGACATGGATGTATTGCGACTCGGCCTATTTCTACGACGAGCGCAACTCGTTGGACGCTTTTGGTCATGTGCGGTTTATTCAAGGTGACACGTTATCGGGCTATGGTGATGTGCTTTATTACGACGGAAACACGCAATTAGCCCGTTTTAGAAAACATGTGAAACTGATACACCGCACCACCGAGCTGTTGACGGATAGTTTGAACTACGACCGCAAACGCAATATCGCTTACTACCTATGGGGAGGGAAGATTGTAGATTCACTCAATACGTTAACCTCTGTTCGAGGACAATACGCGCCGGATAGCAGGCAAGCTGTTTTTAGAAAAGATGTTCATCTGGAGAATCCGAATTTCACCCTGCAATCGGATACATTGCGATATAACACCGAGTCGTATATCGCGGATATCGTCAGTCCTACAACGATTGTGTATGAAGAGGAAACGACGATACTATCTTCCAACGGGACATACAACACCCAAACCGAGCAGTCGCGTCTATACGACCGCAGCCAAATCATTCACCAAGACCACAAGATGATGACGGGTGATACAATCTTCTATGACAAGCACGTGGGATATGGTCGAGGTTGGAGTAACGTCTTAATGAGCGACACCACGAACCATGTCAATTTATATGGCAACTATTGCGAGATGTACGAAAACGAACAACGAGGAATGGCTACCGATAGTGCTTTGGTTGTCGATTGGTCGGACTCGCTTTATTACACTTATATGCACGCAGACACCTTGTTTGCTGAGGAGATAGACTCCATTAAGTACTTAAGAGCCTTCCATAATGTGCGCGTTTATCGAGAGGACGCACAAGCCGTTTGTGACTCGCTTTTCTATGACGGAAAAGACTCGGTCATGCACCTGTTTACCGATCCTGTTTGTTGGAGCGACACGAACCAAGTGTCCGCCGACTCGATTCGTATCTATATCAAAAACGAACAGGTTGATTATATCTTAGGTATTGGTTCGGCGATTATGATACAGCAGTCTAACGACACCTTATATAATCAGATGGCAGGCAAACAGATGAAAGCATTTGTGAGGGAGAAAGAATTGAGAGAGGTGGAAGTGAAGGGTAATGCCTTAACCATTTATTATCCCGTAGAAGAAGAGGGCCGTGTGGTCGGAATGAACACCACGCAGAGTAGTACGATCAATGTTTACTTAGTGGATCAGCATATTGATTATGTTCGATTCACTTCGGAGACAAATGGTACTATCTATCCTTTGGACCAGATACCCGAAGGGGCAGATCGCTTGGATTGGTTCTTTTGGGCAGAACAGGAAAGGCCGCTTAAGCCGGGTGATGTGTTCCTGCGCCCGGAACGCACCCCTCGTCCACGCAAAGCCGCAATGAAGTTATAAGATTATATGAAAAAGATTACATTGACACTGGCGCTGATTGGTTGCGCATTGATTAGTTTTGCTCAAGATAGTTCTTGTGCATTGGGTTTACAATTAGGTTTTAGCCAAAACATCTATCGTTGCAATACGCCGGACAACGATGTTCTGAGTAAAACGAATCTTAATGGTTTTAAGGTAGGAGCCGTGTTTGAAGGAACCATTGTTAAAGGTTTTGGCGCATATATCGCCCTCAACTATTCCTACGGAGGAGGCACAACGAAGTGGGCAAAACTACCTAATCAAGAATCGATTTACCCTCAATATCGTTCGCGTTATGACTTGCACGCAATCGAATTAGCTTGTGATTGGCAATATAAGTTTGCTATTGCTCAAAACACTTATATTATCTTATATACGGGTCCTTCGATACAGTGTAATTTATCCCTTCACGAGACCGAATGGGAGAAGACACAATTTGATGGAGAGACCAAAGGCAAAACCATTCAAGTCATTGGCGACCGCAATAGTGAAGATCTTGCTAAAACATATAAACGGATCAATGCCTGTTGGGGCGTTGGTTTAGGCTTCCAATATGACCGTTACTATATCCGCGGAGGATACGATTTCGGTTTGGTTAATCCGTATGTGATAAAGAACTTTGACGAAATAGGTAAAGAATCTTTATTGACCCGAGGAAGACAAGACCAATGGGCTGTTAAGTTGGGTATTTATCTATGGGAGTCAGATAATTGATTAAACGTATGGCCGGTTACAAGATTCCAAAAGAGACTATCGAACGCGTCTTTGAAGCCGCGAAGATAGAAGAAGTCGTAGGCGATTATGTGTCCCTCAAGAAAAAAGGGGCTAACATGATTGGTTTATGCCCCTTCCACAACGAGAAGACGGGTTCTTTTACGGTGTCACCCTCTAAGAATATATACAAGTGTTTTGGTTGTGGTAAGTCGGGTCACGCGATTGGTTTTATCATGGAGATAGAGCAATGTGGGTTTGCCGACGCGGTGAGACAAGTCGCCAAGAAATACCATATTGAGATAGAGGAAAGACAGTTAACGCAAGAGGAACAGCAACAACAAGATGATCGCGAGTCGATGTTTGTAGTCAACGATGCCGCGAATAAGTGGTTTCAAGAGCAGTTGTGGTCCACCCCCGACGGGCAAGCCATCGGATTGAGTTATTTTAGGGAGCGCGGATTAAGAGAAGACATTATTCGTAAGTTCCAATTAGGTTATGCTCCTGATAAGGGTAATCAGTTGACTAAGTACCTTAAAGCGCAAGGATTTCAAGAGACCTATACGACCAATAATGTAGATACGAAAATCGGTACCGGACTGGTTGGAAAAGCGGAGAATGGTGAACTTTTTGACCGATTCCGCGACAGGGTGATGTTCCCTATTCACACGGTCAGTGGTAAGACGGTCGCTTTTGCGGGGCGCATCCTCAAAAAGAAATACGACAAGAACGGGGAAGAGATTCATGTAGGCAAGTATATCAACTCGCCCGATAGTATCATCTACTCCAAAACCAACGAGTTATATGGGATGTTCTTAGCCAAGCAAGCGATTGTAAGGCAGAACCTTTGTTATATGGTAGAGGGGCAGATGGACGTTATCTCTATGCACCAAGCGGGAATAGAGAACGTGGTTTGCAGTGGCGGAACAGCCCTCACTACTCCTCAAATCAAACTGATACGACGCTTTACCAATAACATCACGGTTATCTACGATGGTGATGCCGCCGGAATTCACGCTGCTTTACGAGGGATTGATATGTTCCTTGAAGAAGGGTTTAACATTAAAGTTCTCTTATTGCCCAATGGTGAGGATCCCGACTCGTTTGCCCGTAGTCATAATGCTTCCGATTTTATTGAATATATCAATTCGCATCAAGTTGATTTTATTCGATATAAGGTTCAAGCATTAGGTGCTGATGCCGGAAACGACCCGCAAAAACGTTCGGAATTGATTAAGAGTGTGGCATTGTCCATCAGTAAGATTCCCGATGCGATCACGAGGCAAGTATATATCAAAGACTCGTCCGATCAGTTGCATATTCCCGAACAGATCCTCTTGCGGGAAGTCGCTCGTTTGCGCAGAGAAGAGTATCAAGAGGTGATTAAGAAACAAAAAGAACAAGAAGAAAAACAGCAGTTAGAAGCCGTTCTTCCGGCACCGGAAGCGGAGAGGACTACGACTTCTTTTACGGACAATTTTGCTGAGAACTTCCGTAATCTGTTGCAACTGATTGTTCGTTATGGCGAGCAGCCTCTCTTTGTTTCGGAAGGTAAAACCGTTTTATTAGGTGAGTTTATCATTGGCGACTTGCAGCGAGACGGGATTCAGTTGCCCAATAGTTTGTATCAAAAAATGACCGATGAATATATGGCTCACTGTCACGATGAGCAATTCAAAGCAGAGAACTTCTTTAAGTTCCACCCCGATGTGGAGATTAGTTCGTTCGCAGTCGATTTGATTGCCGATCGCTATCAGATAAGTAAGCTCTTCCAAAAAGAGTCAAAACAGTTATCCGACTTGGTTGTTCAACTGTTGTTAGAGCTCAAATATGCTATCCTTCTCAAGCAGATAGACTTATTAGAGAAAGATATTCAACAAGCCCAAAAAAATAAAGATACCGAATTGCAACTTCAACTCTTGAAACAGTTAAACCCGCTCCTTCAACTGCGTAATGAGTTTTGTAAACGCCTTGGCAATCGTGTTATCACCAACTAAGATATTATGTTATTTGATCGTATCGTATATGGCCCCATTCACTCACGCCGATTAGGGAACTCGTTGGGTATGAACCTGATGCCGACGACGGATAAACTGTGTACCTTTGATTGTATCTATTGCGAATGTGGTTTTAATCACCCCGTTTTACACCCTCACCTACCCTCTCGGCAAGAGGTCAAAACGGCATTGGAGCAGTTCCTGCTTTCCTATACGAAGGATGAGAAGAATACGCCCTTGGACGTTATCACTTTCTCGGGCAACGGAGAGCCGACTCTTCATCCTGAGTTTTTAGGTATTATTGAAGACACCTGTGCCTTACGCGATCGTTACTGTCCGCAAGCGAAGGTGAGTGTGCTATCCAATGCCACACAGTTAGGCAGAGAAGAGGTGGTGACGGCTTTACGATTATGCGACAATCGTATTCTCAAATTAGACTCGGCAAAAGACCAAACGATGCGTCTTATCGACCAACCGGTCAATAAGCGTTTAACGGTAGAACAAATAGTAGAAAAATTAAGCCTCTTTAATGGAGACTTCACTTTACAGACTTGTTTTGTTAAGGGGCAAGTCGGGGATACTTGGGTCGATAACACTACGGAAGAAGAGGTGGCGGCTTGGCAGCAAGTCGTACATAAATTGCGTCCCAAACAGGTGATGATTTATGTTATTGATCGTGCCACTCCGGTGAAGACCTTGGAAAAGATTAGTCGTCCCGTGATGGAGGCGATTGCTGCACCTTTACAACAAGACGGGTTTAATATCATTATTTGTGCATGAAAAAATACACCACACTGATTCTTTTAGTTGTTCTTATCATCCTCGCCGGGGTAGGAACGCAACTTTATAAACAAACGAAATCAAATCATACTGAAATGAAAGGATATATCTTAATTGCGGAAGACCAAGAGCTCAAGCTTATTGAGGAATTGGGTCTTTGTGCCGACGAATGGCAAGTAGTCATTACGGGTGTTGGGGCATTGAACATCATGCAAGCGACCCGTTCTATACCGAAGGACGCCTTGGTGGTTAATATCGGTTATGCCGGTAGTAGTAACTTTGAGATTGGCAGTTGGGTGGATGTGACCGAAGCTAAACTTCATCACCCAAAAGTAACCTATCCTGAACCCACCCAATTATTAACCGTTCACGCCAAAGAGATTGGTGTAACGCCCGCTATTGCTGACACAATGCTTCAAGCGGTTTGTTATTCGGGTGTTGACTTTGTGACAGAGAGTATCTTCCGCGATTGTGCGTTTGACATGGAAGTGGCGTTTATTGCCGGAATGGGGTTCAGTCGTTTTTGTTCGATTAAGTATGTGAGTGACAACCTGGATCTCCATTCTTACCGCAAAGTGGGAGCGGGTGTAGAAGGTCGATAGGCACTTTGTTCTAATAGATATTGGCTATCCGATTGTGCCATTAGTGTTGTAAGGGAAAGCGTGTCTTGGTGTTGGACATAAGAGTCTATGATCTGCCAACCTATCCAAACCCCTACCCTTGCAGGACATTGCTGAGAGATTTCGGCCGTGAAGGGTCCGTCGTTGAGATAAGAGGCTAACGTGAGGTTATCATTCTTGAATAAGTCCTTCTTATCTATTATTCTATTCCAAATGTCTTGTTCGTGTTGTTTGCACCATTGCCATTGGTCTTTGGTGTAGCCCATCACCTCATATTCCGGTAATTCCGGGAAACACGCCGAAAGCAGGAACATCACCCGCCCTTGATATAACATTTGGTCTAACAAACGACGCTGACGACAAGGATAAGGGATGTTACGAAACAGACATGCGCTCACCACATCCGCAGGGATACACTCCTTGCGCATGGTTTGTTTTTGATAATGGTGAACCACGCGGTTATAATACGGATAGTCGCTGCCTAAATACATATCGGCACCTATTGCCAAATCCTCTCCTACCCAACATAACGAGGCTTGAAAACCCGAGACAAAAAGATAGAGCGTCGGGATATGCCACTCGGGATAAAGATAATGAACACGACTAAACGCTTGAGACAACGATTTTTCGATATTCGAGACATCTTGAAAAAGGGTTTGTTCAAATTCGTTGGTCTTGGCAAATCCATAGACAGTATCCGCAAGAAAAGCCGGTAAGGCCGTACAAAGATAGTCCGTATCCATTCGGGAAATACCCAATATATCCTCCATAAAAATAGGCATAAACGCAGGGAACTGTTGATACAATCCACGAATATCCTCGCGCACAGAGCGTTCTTGAACTTGCATTAAGGCATTATCAAAACGCAATAACGAGACATCGACGTTCTCTACTTCTTTCGGGAAGAAACGCTCGTTAGATTGGCAACTCATTAAGATGCCTAAGACGAACCATATACCGATATACTTTTTCATTGTTAGATCAATTTGCCATTTTTGAGTTCCACCACCCGATCGCTTATTTGAGCCAGTTCCTTATCGTGGGTAACAATAAGGATAGTTTGCCCAAACTCCTTCCGCATTCGCAACAGGAGTTGGTGTAACTCTTTTTTGTTGGTTTCGTCAAGGCTACCCGAAGGCTCATCGGCTAAGATAATAGAAGGTTGCATCATCATCGCTCGCGCCGCTGCCACACGCTGTTTCTCTCCACCGGATAACTGAGCCGGTTTGTGCTCCATTCTCTCTTTAAGCCCTAAATCGGTGAGGAGTTTTTCGGCACGCGCAGCTACTTGTTCACGCTTTTGACCCGCAATAAGTCCGGGCATCATCACATTCTCCAATGCCGTAAACTCCGGTAAGAGTTGATGGAACTGGAAGATAAACCCGATATGGTGATTCCGAAACTTGGCTAACTGTTTGTCTGATAACTGAAAGATATCTTCCCCATCGACAAACACAGTACCCGATGTAGGACGATCTAGCGTACCGATAATCTGCAACAAGGTTGTTTTACCCGCACCACTCTTTCCGACAATACTGACCATCTCCCCTTGTTGAACAGTTAGATTAACGGACTGTAATACATTTAAATCACCAAACGATTTGCTTACATTCTTAACTTCGATCATAGTATAAAATTATTTATGGGTTAAGGAAATAACTTTCTCTATCATATCGTCTTGATTCGTGTTTATATTATCTATCCGAATCTGAGGCGCTATTCCTTGTTCAATAGACCGTTTGTTTATGTCGTACATCTTGACGGTAGAAAAACGAACCGTCCATCCACAAGGAATCTCATAACTCATCGGCATTCCACCTCCGCCTCCGGTAGTATCTCCAATCAAAGTGGTGTTATAAGCTTGGGTCATACAATTAATAAACATATTGGTGGCAGAATAGCAACGACGATTCGTTAACACGTAAACAGGGCGCAGCCATTTAATATGTTGATTAGGCGTCACCTTCAGTTCCTCCAAACGGGAAAAATCGTCATGCCCGGGACCGTTCTTATGTTGCCAATATCCCACCACCGTTTCGCAATCAAAGAATGGTGCAGCCAGCGTATAAGCATTGCTAAGGTCGCCACCGCCATTGTTTCGGACATCAATAATAATGGCTCTACAATCGGATAACTTAGACAATACGCCGGCAATATTTTCACAACTTTTGCTAAAAGATGAGTAATAAATATACCCTATCGAATCCGAGGTTACCTCATTCGAAAGATAGCCATAATATAACCCACCCGCCATTCGATAAGATGGCACGTATTTGCTGAATACCAACGATGAGTTAAAGTTTTGTAAAGCATTTTTGTACCAACCATCATAAGACGAGACATCAAACCAGGAATAAAGATTCACATGACCATCTTGCAGTAAGTTCAACATCCGGGCACAAAGGTCAAATAATTGTTCGTCGTAATTCTTTTGACTGACATTCAGCAGAGAGGCTTTAGACATATATTCGTCATGTACTTGATTCCAATCTACTTGTTTTTCAGTAAGAAAACAATATTTGGTATCAATGGTTTGCCATAGAAAATCGATATTCTTTTGGGCATTCCATGTGACCTCGACTTCATTTTTTGTTGTACACGCTATCGCGAGCAAACAAAAACTTCCTATTAATACTACTTTTTTCATTCTATTCTCGTTTTAAATCGCTCTGCCGGGCGAATCTTATAATGCCAAATACAACCCACAACCAAGTTTACTTGATTGCGTTGCATATCCATCGCAGATGTACCATAATGCAAGAACTGATGTTCTACTCCAACGCGCCAAGTCGAGTGAAGGAATTGCAAGTCCAGTGTTAGTTCGTGGCGCAACGATTGGTGATTCCATAGTCCGGCACAGCGAACCGTTCCCTTTAACACCCCCTCGGATAGTTCATAATAACTAGCAAAATAGTCCGGCATAAAATCAACACCTATCACATTAAAGTGGACTAGATAACGCAAACGATAGCTCGTCTTTTTTCCTGCAAAAGACCAACTGATTCCCGTCATGGCTTGCGCTTGTATTCCAAGGTCCATAGAGAATGGTTTGTTGAAATTTGAGGTGAGGTAGCGGGCCATCAGTTCGCCTTCTAAGTAAGGTCCCACTATCACTTGCAACCCTTTATCCTCCCAATCCCAATGGTGATAAGCTCCCCAACCGAATTGCACACCCAACCCCAAAAGACGATTGGTTTTGGGGGAATTATAAGACCACTGACCCGTTAAATCAACTGCACCCACATGTGCCCAACGCTCATATTTACGAAAGGACTGCCACCACTCATTACCCAATCCAACCGATTGGCCGGTATAACGAAGCGGACTCAAATAAGGATCTACTTGCCAAACTCCTCCATATTTGATTTTCAAGATATTCTCGTGCTCTACGGGTGATGCTTGAAGAAAAAGAGGAATAAATACGATGATTAAAAAAAACTTTTTCATATTTCCATAGTTATTTGACGATCGCCATTATCCAATACCGTAATATGAATCGAAACAAGGTTATCGGGCAATAGAGGCGCAATCATCTCGGGCCATTCAATAAAACAATAGTTGCCGGAATACAGATACTCCTCGGCACCAAAATCTTGTGCCTCGCGTATATCCTTTATACGATAACAATCGAAGTGATAAATCTCGTCCCCGTACTGAGTGGCAGCGTCTGCTGTAAGTTCATAAACATTAACGATAGCAAAGGTAGGACTATTCACCACATCTGTCGTACCCATCGCTTCACATAAACATTTAAGCAAGGTTGTCTTACCTGCTCCCATAGAACCATAAAAAGCAAAGACACGATTTGTACCGGCATCTTGAAGCAACTGTAATACCGAAAGAGGTTCCCCTTGCTCATTATATAAAGAAAGGGTGTCCAATACGTCTTTTTTTAATAGATAGGATGCTAACATAATTATAAATATTCAATTCTCAAAGAGATAAATTAGACTGTATTTGTTCATAAACTATTGATCCATAGTGATTTCCAAGCAGTTTCTGCCACTCGTCCAAATTTGCCATTCTAGCTTGACGCAAACTACCAAAATGGGTGAGTATCTTTTTCTTTCTAACAGGTCCAACTCTTTGAATATCATCAAGTTGGCTACTTGTTTGAGCTTTACTTCGCTTATTTTTATGGAAAGAGATTGCAAATCGATGTACCTCACCTTGTATTTGCACCATCAAACGAAACAGTTCGTTTGAAACGGGTAGCATAAACTCTTGTGGAGGGAATCCATAAAGGAGGGTCTGTGTTCGATGGTGTCCATCTTTCTTAAGACCGGCAATGGGGATGTGCAACCCTAACTGATCTTCTATAACTTCTCTTATTGCGTTCATTTGCCCTATACCTCCATCAGCAATAATCAAATCGGGTAAAACGCCGTTTTCATCGAGAATATCTTGATATCTGCGCCGAACTATTTCGCGCATAGAAGCATAATCATCCGCCCCTTTTACAGTTTGGATATTAAAACGCTTATAATCGGATTTAGACGGACGCGCTTTTCGGAAGGTTACACAACAGCCCACCGCGTTGGTGCCTTGTATATTAGAATTATCAAAACTATCGATGAATACGGGAAGACTTGGAAGATGCAGCAGGTCTTGTAGTTCGCCTAAAATGCGTGCTGCTCGCTGATCAGGATTTAACTTATCTCCTTGTTTGAGAATGTCTTGTTTGTATTGCATCACGTTCCGCATTGCCAAGTCTAAAAGTTTCTTTTTCTCGCCGGAAGTGGCTATATACAAATGAAGAGTTTCGTCGATTACATCGGGAATAAAAGGTATAATAACATCCTTACACGAAGAGTTAAATCGGTCTCTTAATTCGCGTATTCCGTAAGCTAACATTTGTTCTTTGGTCTCTCCCATCCGGCGTTTATACTCAATCGTCTGTCCTTGGACAACACATCCGTTATGTATATGAAGCATTGAGACAAACACCTGATCGCCCTGTTCCTCATAGCCACACACATCCACATCTTTTACCGATGAATTCGTGATAATATTCTTGCTATTGAACTTATCTAATAGGTCTAACTTTTCCTTTATGCGTTGTGCCTCTTCGTACTGCAATTTAGCAGCAAAATCCATCATTTGTGCTTGTAAGTCTTTTGCTATATCGTGAGCATCTCCTTTTATAATTTGTCGAGCTTGTTGTATCCATTGGTTGTATAAAGAAGATTCCTGTTTTGCTTGGCACACGCCACAGCAATTTTTGAGGTGATATTTGAGGCAAACCTTAAATTTCCCGTTCGCTATTTTATTATCATCCAACGGCAAAGCACAAGTTCTGATAGGATATAATTTATGAATTAGTTCTAATACTAAATCTAATGTGCTTCCGAACCCGAAGGGGCCATAATATTCGCCTCTTTTTTTAAGGATTTGACGAGTCTTAAAGATTCTTGGATAAGGTTCTTGGGTAATACAAATACTCGGATAAGATTTACCGTCCTTCAAAAGGATATTATACCGTGGTTGATACTGCTTAATCAGGTTGTTTTCAAGCAGGAACGCGTCTTGTTCATTATCCACCACAACATATTTAATATCCGCTATATGGCGAACTAATTGGGTGGTTTTATATCGATCTTGTTCTTTTTGGAAATAACTATTTACGCGCCGTTTCAGATTTTTAGCCTTACCCACATAAATAACCACGCCGGTAGCATCAAAATACTGATAGACTCCCGGTTTTTGAGGCAGTTGTCGCAAAATGGTTTCTATGTGGGTATTCGTTTTCATTTATCCGGAAAATGAATTAGGCTTGTTACCTCCACGCCCTCCAAGACTTTTCTACCCTCTAAGCCGTCTAATTCTACCACAAAATTGATGTAAATCTTTTTTACATTAAACTTTTTTACAAGTTCTATTGCCGCAGCCATCGTTCCGCCGGTAGCCAGCAAATCATCATGAATAAGAACCACATCTTGTTCGTTAAGTGCGTCTTTATGAATTTGAATACGGTCAATACCATATTCTTTAGCGTAAGCTTGCTCAATTACCTCTGCCGGCAATTTTCCCGGCTTGCGCACAGGCACAAAACCAGCACCCATTTCCATTGCCACCGCAGGGGCTAAGATAAACCCGCGAGATTCGATACCTAACACTTTGGTAATACCTTTATCGGCATACACTTTTACAATCTCATCTTTCATCCACTTTAAGCAAGAGGGCTCACGCAAAGCGGTAGTAAGATCCTTAAACTGAATTCCGGGAATGGGAAAATCCGGAATGTTACGAATGGCTTGTTTAACTTGTTCCGATGTCATAATATTATATTTTAATTATTTTCACAATTCATTATAAAACAAACAGTTACCTAAATGTTCCACGTGGAACACTACCTTCCCATTAGTACCAAAAGAACACTAATATCACTTGGACTCACTCCGGGAATACGTGCCGCATCGCCTATGGTTTCCGGTTTTATGCGGGTTAGTTTCTGTCTTGCCTCGGTAGATAAAGATTGGAGGCTGTCATAATCAAAGTCAGATGGAATATGTATTTCTTCTAATCTTTGTAGTTTCTCTGCCACCATTTCCTCTCTTCTTATGTAGCCTTCGTATTTAACATTGATCTCAACGGCCTCTACGACCTCATCTGCTCGGTCTGTAATACTCGACACTCGGGCTGCCACTTCGGGTAAAACAGAAACAAGGTCTTGTATTGTAATTTGAGGACGCAAAAGCAGTTCGGAAAGCTTACACCCATGTTGCAATGGGCTAATGCCTCGTTTTTCCAACCAACCATTGATGGCAGCGGGTTTAATCGCCGTAGTTTCAAAATAGGTTGTTAGGCCGGCTATTTCCTCTTGCTTGTTTTTATATAGTGTTCTTCGGGTTTCATCCACAGCCCCAATAGAATACCCTTTCTCTGTTAGACGCGCGTCCGCATTGTCTTGTCTTAGTAAGATACGGTGTTCCGCTCGCGAAGTGAACATTCGATAAGGCTCGTCCACCCCCTTATTAACCAAATCATCTATGAGCACGCCAATATAACTCTCATCACGAGCTAAGGTAAATGGTTTACCTCCGTGTACATTTATGTGGGCATTTATTCCTGCCACAAGTCCTTGTCCGGCCGCTTCCTCATATCCTGTTGTTCCATTTATCTGACCGGCAAAGAAGAGGTTGTGAATGCGTTTGGTCTCTAATGTATGATGAAGTTGTGTGGGATCAAAGAAGTCGTACTCAATCGCATAACCAGGGCGATACATAATCACATTCTCCAGCCCCGGAATAGTTTTCATTGCAGACAGTTGTACCTGCCAGGGTAAACTGCTACTAAAACCATTGACATAATACTCATTACTATCAACCCCTTCCGGCTCAAGGAAAATTTGGTGTGTGGGTTTGTCGGCAAAAGTAACGATTTTTGTTTCAATACTTGGACAATAACGAGGTCCTATACTCTTGATCTGGCCATTATACAAAGGTGAGTCCTTGAGGCCGGAGCGCAGCATTTCGTGCGTTTGATTATTGGTATAAGTGATCCAGCAACTCATCTGTTTTAACGAGCGAGAGACGGTGGGTAGATAAGAGAAGTGGTGAAAATCATTTTCTCCTTGTTGCTCGGTCACTGCCGAAAAATCAATGCTTCTTTTATCCACGCGAGCAGGTGTTCCGGTTTTCATTCGGTCGGATTCAAAACCACATTGTACCAATTGTTCTGTCAAGCCATAAGATGCCGGCTCGCTGATACGGCCTCCTTTTATTTGTGACTTGCCGAAATGTAATAACCCATTAAGGAATGTCCCATTGGTCAGGATTACGGCTTTTGAATGCATTTCTATTCCTAAAGCCGTTTTCACCCCTACGACAGAGTGATCGGTTAATAATAATTCGACCACCACATCTTGCCATAGTTGTAGATTATCAAACGTCGTTAGTGCGTGTATCCATTCTTCAATAAAACACTTTCTATCACTTTGACTGCGAGGACTCCACATGGCAGGGCCTTTAGAACGATTTAACATCCTAAATTGAATAGCAGAACGGTCAGTAACCTGTGCCATCATTCCACCGAGAGCGTCTATCTCTCTGACTATCTGCCCCTTTGCAATTCCTCCAATGGCAGGATTACAACTCATCTGACCGATTTTATTCATATCCATCGTGATGAGTAAGGTCTTGCTTCCCATTCGGGCCGCAGCACATGCAGCTTCACATCCTGCATGACCGGCACCAACCACTATGACATCATAAGTAAAATCCATAACTATCTAATTACATGTCCTTTATGTCTCCATCTTGATTGTCCCGAAAAACTATTAGCATGAATCGTTCTTACCCGTGGGACAAAAGCATTTTCTATATGATTTGCATACACGACTTCTCCTGTATTGGGGTTTAAGACCAAGCCAATAATATCAAAACGAGGCGATTTGTCTATATGATTAAATTTAATGTACGCATTTGCCGCGGCAATCACGCGTCTTTTCTTGATTTCATCGACATATTCTTCCGGAGTTACATTCCCATACATAGAGGTGCGGGTTTTCACCTCTACAAAAGCAATCTCCGTCTTATTTTCGGCTATAACATCTAATTCTAAGTGTCCCATGTGCCAATTGGTATCCAATACCGTATAGCCCTTATCTTTCATTATTTGAGCCGCTTTTGCTTCTCCTATCCATCCTATGTTATTGTGAATTGCCATTAATGTAATTGATCTAATCGAACCGCGTCTAATTTGAGTAATATAAATAATAAAATGGTAAATCCTAACAAAGAACTTCCTCCATAGCTAAAGAACGGCAAAGGAATACCGATTACAGGGAGTAGTCCTAAAACCATACCGATATTGATTACCAAGTGGAAGAGAAAAATACACGCAACGGAATATCCATATATCTGACTAAACTGATTACGCTGTCTTTCCGCAATCGCAAGCAGTCTTAATATAAAACCCAGATAAATCAGTAACACCACACACGATCCGGCAAATCCCCACTCTTCTCCCACGGTACAGAAAATAAAATCGGTATCTTGTTCCGGCACATACCTCAGTTTGGTTTGCGTTCCTTGTAAATAACCCTTACCAAAAAATCTTCCCGAACCAATGGCAATACGGGCTTGATTGATATTATATCCCGCACCCGAAGGGTCATCACGCATACCTAATAAAACCTCAATACGAGTTCGTTGATGGGGTTGAAGCACTTTTTGAAATACAAAATTACTGGCCTGTATATAGCCTATACTAAACACTGTAAAAAGCATAACAAGTAGTAGATTCCATCGACGATATCTAATCATTAGATAGCCAATATATCCCATAAGCAAAACAACTATAGAAAGGGTAACGATATTCATATTTACCTTAAACCAAAGGCACAACAGGCAAGCTATGGCATAGATTAGCACGATGGATCCAAGAATAATGAGCGAGTCTTTAGGATTCTTCTTATTTTGATGAATAAAATATATTTCAATCAAAATAAGCATTAATCCACATACCAGCACTCCCACATTGCCGCTGCCGAGAGGAACGGCTGTTTGCCCAAAACGAATTACCAAAATAAAGAACGCTATCGCTATGGCACAAATCCAAAGAGTATAACCACTCATTCCCTTACGATAAAAAACGAATAAGAATGCCAACATCACCAAAGCCGACCCTGTTTCCCGTTGTAAAATCATAATAATCAGAGCAGGAATGGCAATTAGGGCAAACGGGATGACCCAATCTCGCCACGAACGCACCTTAAATTCATACCTTCCCATAAACTTTGCCACCGCCAAAGCAGTTATCACTTTCGCAAATTCAGCCGGTTGGAAGCTAATCGACCCAAGCGAGATCCAGCTTAAGGAGCCTTTTACATTATGGGCAAAGAGGGGTGTTATCAACAAAACGATAATTAAGACCGCATAAAAAATGTATGCTAATGAATCATAAACCTTATCATTAATAATTAGAATGGCTCCTCCCATCATCAACGCGGACAATATCCATATAAACTGTTTGCCCGAGCGAAGGCTAAGGTCAAAGATGTTTGTTTGGTCATAGTTATAACTCGCCGCAAAGATATTGAGCCACCCAAACAGCACCATGCAGAAAAACATGATGACTGTAAGCCAATCCAAATTTTTTAATATGTTATCGCTTCTCAACATTAGGATTAATCACTTTCTCTGCCAAACGATTTACAAGATGGGTTCTTTTCACATCGCTATTGCAGTATTGTTCCATTAACAAACTCGCAATTGGTGCTGCCCAAGTTGCACCAAATCCTGCATTTTCCACAACTACCGCAACTGCAATTTTCGGCGATTCCATCGGAGCAAAACCAATAAATATTGCATGATCGTCTCCGTGAGGATTTTGGGCCGTCCCCGTCTTTCCGCACATTTGTAATGAATCAATATTATACCATCGGCCTGTTCCGTTCTCCATTACGGCATGCATTCCTTGTTTAACGACATCAAAAAAGGGTTCCTCTATTGCTGTTTTGTGAAGGTGTGTCTTCATTGAATCTGTTTTATTCAAATGAGGGGTAATATACCATCCATTATTAGCAATAATAGCGGCCTGATTCGCTAATTGTAAAGGTGTCACCAAAATCTCTCCTTGACCGATAGCGAGGGAACGAATAGTAATCGCTTTCCACCCTTTCACACCAAACATCTTGTCGTAAAACGAACGCGTTGGTATATATCCTGCGGATTGTTCGCTGATATCTGTATCCGTAAAACGTCCTCCTAATCCAAATCCCATCACATCCGTTCTCCACAGGTCATAGCGCCTCTTAAAATCCTCGTTATCAACACCATAACCCTCTAACTGCAACATATCCCTAAAAGCGCACCAGAAATAAGGATTACAACTTTGTTCGATCGCCTTTGTCAAACTATTGGGAGAACCATGATGGTGTGTACATTTAATGGGTTGTTGCCAAGACGATTCGGGTCCATTACAAGGATATTCGGTTTGTGGAGTGATTCCTTTTTCTTGAAGACAAACCAGTGCTTGAATGGTCTTAAAAGTAGATCCCGGAGGATAAAGCGCTTGAGTTGCCCTATTCATAATAGGCTTCGTTTCATCATTTAGCAAACGCAGATAATTTTCTGAACGACTTTTTCCAACCAAGCTTTTGGGATTCCAATTAGGGGAAGAAACTAAGGCTAATATCTCACCGGTAGAGGGCTCGATGGCGACCACACTTCCGACTTTTCCACTTAATAGTTTCTCCGCAAGTAACTGCAACTGAATATCTAAAGTTAGAGTTAGGCTCTCTCCTGCAATAGAGGGTTTATCCATTCGCCCCTCTTGATACGACCCCTGCAAACGACCTCGAGAATCTCGCATTAATACATTAATCCCTTTTGTTCCGCGTAATTGTTTTTCGTAAACGCGCTCTATACCATCTCTACCGGAATAATCTCCTTGCGTGTAGTAATTATCTCGTTCGATATCTTGCATATTCACCTCCCCCACACCACCAAGGACATGCGCAGCAGCATCAAATGCATAATCACGCAAAGTACGCTTAGAAAGATAAACGCCGGGAAAACGATACAACTTTTCTTGTAAATAAGCGATATCGTCCTTATCTAATTGTGTAAGAAATGGTTGAAGAGAATAAGGTGAATAACTTGGGTTTTTCTTGCGATTTTTTATTTCTGCCATCTGTGTATCAAACACCTCCCTATCTATGTTGATTGTGGCACAAAAGTCAAGTGTATCAAATGTTTTTCCCATTTCACGCACAATCACATTTATGTCGTAGATGGGTTGATTAAAAACAAGAAGTTGTCCATTACGATCGTAGATGAGTCCTCGCGCAGGATAAATTGTTTGACGCACCAAAGCATTACTATCGGCTTGCCCTTTCGTCGATTGGTCTATGACTTGTAAGATAAAAAGCCGTATAATATAAACAGCGACCACTAAAATAGTTAAGCCACCTACCACATAACGCCGTTTGAAATACTTATCTTCTATCATTTATTTACGAAGTGCGTCATACCCCAATATAAGGGCTACACTTACGATTGTGCTCACGAGTGTTTGCAATAGGATCCATCCAATATGAGAGAATCCCCATGCACTCAACAAAAACACCACCAAGTGATAAGTTAATATCAATATGATGACATATTTATAAAAAGCCATTGAGCCTATGGTACGACGATTTATCTCACCATTTAATCGCTCATATTCCAAAACAAGACGACGAATAAACGGACGACGCATATACACCAATAACACACAAGCCGCCATATGTACTCCCAGTGAGTTACAAGCCACATCCATCAACAAACCCACCAATGCGCCAATAAACATATCTAACCACGATGGCAAGGTAATAGGCATCATTAGTAAGAATAAGATAAAAATATACGGACGGCATATACCAAAGAACTGCAACTGATTCAGTAGCAGAATTTGGATAAACATCACCAACAAAAAACGTATCCAAGCCTTACTCCAAGCCATCTTGTATCAATATATCTTGCTTATTATTAATCACTTCCACGTATTTAATCTTGCGGAAGTCTGTGTTTAGTCTAACGCGAATGGTATAATAAGAATCCCCTTGTTGCAAACTTACATTATCAACAACCCCTACGGGCACTCCTTCGGGGAAGTGAGCTGTTAATCCGCTCGTAACCAAGGTGTCTGATACGCACACCGGTATATGGGATGCCACATCTTGTAAAGAAGCATAATCAGGATTTCCTCCCTGCCAACGCAGATTTGCCAAATAATCATTCTTTAAGAAACGACAAGACAGGTTCGCATCAATATGAATAATCGGCAAAACAACCGCATAATGTTCATTAACCGTACACACGACTCCTACGGCTCCTTGATCGTTACGAACCCCCATGCCTTCTGTTATACCATCGGCACTGCCCTTATTAATCGTCAAATAATTACGAAACTCTCCCGTAGTAAAACGAATCACTTTTGCGGGAATATACAAAGAATCTATCGTCCTATAGTCTATCGAATCAGCCCATTGGAGAGCCGAACGGAGACGAGCATTTTCTTCTACCAAACGAAGGTTATCGGAGCTCAATAAAAAATAGTCCTTAATATTGCTGATACACTCATCTTGCCATGCTAAAAAAGCGTTTGATGTAGATAAAATCTTACTTTGTGGATAAGTATTATAGCTACCAATAAGCCAAAAAGCAAAAACTTCCAAAACTAAAAAGATCAGGAAGTTGCTGTATTTGCGTATGAACCTTAATAAGTTTTCCACAAAATTAGGATTAACGGATCAAGAATCCGAAGTTTTCTACATTCTTCAATGCCACTCCTGTACCACGGGCAACCGCGTGCAAAGGATCTTCTGCCACATGGAAAGGAATAGTTATTTTATCACTAAGACGTTTAGCTAAACCATGCAATAACGCACCGCCACCCGCCAAATAGATACCGCGCTTCACGATATCCGCATACAATTCGCTTGGTGTGGATTCGAGGGCATTCAAGATAGCTCCCTCAATCTTAGCAATACTCTTCTCTAAGCAGTGGGCAATCTCTTGATAGCTTACAGGAACTTGCATGGGCAAGGCGGTCACCTTGTTAGGACCTATCACAATATAATCCTCAGGAGCGTCCTCTAATTGCGGTAACGCAGAGCCAACTTGCATCTTTATTCGTTCTGCTGTAGGTTCGTCAATACGGATATTGTGTATTCTACCCATATATTCGATAATATCCGCATTTAAGTCATCACCCGCAATCTTGATTGACTTATTGGACACAATACCTCCCAGCGAGATAACGGCGATTTCGGTAGTTCCGCCACCTATATCAACAATCATACACCCTTCCGGACTTTCCACATCAATCCCCATACCTATAGCCGCGGCCATCGGCTCATAAATCATATATACTTCGTGGGCACCTGCGTGTTCCGAACTATCGCGCACCGCGCGTATCTCCACCTCCGTACTACCCGAAGGAATACAAACGACCATACGGATACTCGGCGTAAAAAGACGCGTAGGTTGAGGAATCATACGAATCATACCACGAATCATCATCTCACAGGCATAGAAATCAGCAATAACACCATCGCGTAAGGGGCGCACCGTGCGAATCATGTTTCCGCCCTTGCCTATCATTTGTTGGGCTCTGCGCCCCACTGCGGCCATACGATTATCGGCCATACTAATTGCCACGACAGAAGGCTCGTCCACGACCACCTGATCATCATAAATAATAATTGTGTTAGCAGTTCCTAAGTCGATAGCAATCTCTTGTGTAAAGGAAAAAAGTTTGTGTTTCATATATCAATTTTTTTAATTATCTGTAAAATTGTGCAAAGATACAACTTTTTTTTCATATATGAAAATGAAAATGATTTTTTTTTCAAAAAAAAGAAAGACGACCAATTAGTCGTCTTTCTTGCGCTCCCTCTAGGACTTGAACCTAGGACCCCCTGATTAACAGTCAGATGCTCTAACCGACTGAGCTAAGGAAGCAGTATTTTTTAGTTCATTTTTCGCCTTCCTTTCCAAAAGCGAGTGCAAAATTACAAATTTTTTTTTATATGAGCAAGTTTTTTTGAAAAAAAATGCGTATCTTTGCAAAAAATTTTGGAAAAAAGGTCATTTTTAACAAAAAACACACCTAAAAACGGAAAAAAAATGAAAAAGGTATTAGGATTGGGCAACGCTTTAACGGATGTTTTGTTACAAGTTTCGGAAGACGACTTGCGCGAATTAGGATTACCCAAAGGTAGTATGAACTTAATCTCTATGGAGCAAGCAGAACAAATTCAAATGCGTTTTGCTTCCGTTCGTAAAAGAATGGTTGCCGGCGGAAGTGCAAGTAATGCCATCGCCACCATAGCGTCTTTGGGAGGCAAAGCTGCCTTCATTGGCAAAATTGGTAATGATGAAGTGGGAGACTTTTACCGAGAGGACATGTTAAAGAATGGAGTTAAACCTCTTTTATTGTCATCCGACAAACAAATGTCCGGTTGTAGTATCGTACTTATCACCCCAGATGGAGAACGTACTTTTGCCACCTATTTAGGTGCCGCAGCGGATATGCAGGCCGAAGATATCCACAAAGAAGCTTTTACGGGTTACGATATTTTTCATATTGAGGGATACTTGGTACAAAACCATGACTTGATTGAAAAAGCCATTCGTATGGCAAAAGAAAGTGGGTGCATGGTATCGTTAGACTTGGCAAGTTATAACGTGGTCAACGAAAACCATTATTTCTTAAAAGAGTTAGTTAAGAAATATGTTGATATCGTCTTTGCCAATGAAGACGAATCGTTTGCTTATACCCATTTGAATCCCGAAGAATCGGTTGCAAAGATTGCTGAGCAATGCGACATAGCTGTCGTAAAAGTTGGAAAATTAGGCAGTTACATACAACAAGGAAAGAACATGTACCATATAGGTGCCATCACCACCAACTGCACAGACTCCACGGGTGCCGGTGACCTTTATGCGGGAGGCTTCCTTCATGCACTCAGTGACGGGTTTGATATTCGCCGTTGTGGTGAGATAGGAACCATTGCCGCCGGGCGAGTCGTAGAGATTATCGGAACCAAGTTATCGGAAGAGACTTGGGACGAGATTCGTCGTATTTGCGCACTATATCGTGGATTTATGATGAAATATAATTTAGAAAAAGACTAATGAAACTCATCTACATTCTCTATCAGTACCTCATCGCGCTACCTATTTTGATAGTTATTACCCTTTTGGTAGCGGTCATTACCATCCTCGCATTCCCGTGCCCTAATGCGGAGTGGTTACATAAGATACAGCAATTTTGGGCGCGTTGTTGTTGCTGGTTGCTCTTTATTCCGGTAGAAGTGCGAGGCTTAGAAAATATTCAGCCTAACCTATCTTATATTTTCGTAAGCAACCACCTATCAAGTTATGATATCTTTGTTATTTATGGTTGGTTACCTGTTATTTTCAAGTGGCTGATGAAACAAGAGTTGCGCCGTATTCCGTTTGTTGGCTCTGCTTGTAAGGCCGCAGGACATATTTTTATTGATCGCAGTAATCCGGTCACAGCGATGAATAGCATTCAACAAGTAGAAAAAGCATTGGTCAATGGGGTCAGCACAGTCATCTTTCCCGAAGGGACACGCACAAAAGATGGACAAACAGGTCGGTTCAAACGAGGTGCTTTTCAGATTGCTTTAGATTTACATTTACCGATTATCCCAATTTCACTTAACGGGTGTTATGACGTGATGCCTAAGGGAGCCCTATATGTGACACGTCATCCTATTTATATGACTATCGGAAAGCCCATTACCATCCCAACGGAAATAACAGATATCAATGAATTCATTGAGAGCATACGACAAACCATTATTCAAGGCATTTAAGATTCTTTTGGCAATTGCGGCATACGGTTTCTTAGCGTATAAACTGATTACCTACAAGGATTATTCTTCCCTTTTTGAGACTTGGAACGGACTTGATTTGAAACAAGTAGGATGGCTTGTATGCGCGATTGTTTTGTTCCCTCTGAACCTTTTTTTAGAAGCAGCGAAATGGCGATTCTTACTTCGAGGCCTTGCGTCTATTCGTTATTCAGAAGCATTACGACACGTTTTTTGCGGATCCGTTGGAGCATTCGTTACCCCTTATCGTTTAGGAGATTATCCTGCGCGAGCGATGTTCTTGGGTGATAAAAAGACTTGGGGAAAAGGCACTGTTTTAGGATTTGTCGGTGGAGCTGCGCAAACTCTGGTTATCATTTTATTAGGTATCGTTCCTGCTATCTATTATCTAAAACAGGATATAAATCCTTTTTGGATTATTCTTGGTTTCAGTCTTTGCCTTGCCGTTATCTTCCTATTTCCACGACTCATCAAACTTGACTTTACGATTCCTTCTTTATTGGGAGCGATGGGGTGGTCTGCTTTACGATATTTTGTTTTTTCGTTCCAGTTGTATGCTGTTTTCTTATTCGTAGGGGCTTCTATATCTCCAATAGACGCGCTCATCTCGATACCCTTATATTACTTACTCGTTACCGTAACCCCCAATATGCCGGTAGCAGATTTAGGTATTCGAGGGAGTTGGGGTGTCCTTCTTTTCAGTCAGTTTGCTCCTATACCGGTGATTACCCTCGCCATCCTACTTCTTTATATCATCAATACCATTCTTCCAACCCTCATTGGTTCGATACTCTTATATCGTCAACCTACAAAGTAGCCCGAAGCAGAAGGTGAATATCCGTATCTGTGCGTTTCTTATTGTGTTCCGTCATCCAAGAAGAAGCATAAATCGTTTCTGAAACGCGGAAATACAAACTCAATTGAGGTATAATCTTCCACCGTAGATTAAGGTAAAAACGGCCTCCTAAACCATAAGTCGCGTTAGACGAATAAGCATACAGGACATCGTTTTCATATACATAAATACGATTATCCCAATCCCTTGTATCAAACCCTTGCAAACGTAGTTGTAAAACTAACGGAACTCGAGTAAATATATATTGCACATCTTGAGCCAAAGACACGCCATACGTCAACGAACGAACCGAATCGGTTATGAGGTTGGCATCTGCTCGTGTCCGCAGTCGCCATCCCGATTGCTGCCAGATAAACTCATAGCGAAGCGCATAAGTCGCTTTTTTGTCTTTTTGTTTAGCGCGTAAACGCAAATCCATTTGCCAAACATCAGACGGCAGATATTGCGTCTGTAATTGCGCATCGTAGCCGAGAGTAGGGTAGGTGGGTATTCCGTATTTTGGTCCACTAAATCGAAACAAATCACCATAAGCAGCAAAACGCCAATGATTAAGTTTGGTAATATCGGCACCCAGATAGAGTCCATTCTCATCATTGATACGCGAGGTCTCTGAGAAAGCATAACCCAACTCATTATCAAATGTTGGAGAATAATAACGATATAGAAGTAAAAGGTTGATATCCGAAATGGGAGTAACACGCACACCTAATTGTGTTCCAACTCCCCAACGTTTGTTTTGTGCGACAGCCAGCTCGCCAAATAAATCCACCATTCCTTGATTCCATCGGGCATTCACTCCACCCACAAATTGTTCTTTTCCTCGAAAATAGTTTTGATTATAGGCGGCGTGTTCATAATAATATCGTAATGTATCCGAATAGATTTTTTCTAAAGCGGTAACTCCCACTTTCAATCGTTTATGGCAAATGGTAGCATTAGCTCCCACCACATGACAACGAAGCGAATCGTTCGTCTTAGTCAAACTATACCACGCGCTCACATTCGCTATCCCCCAACGAAAAGTAAGTCCCGCACCATGCATTCCGTTTCCATCTACAGAGGAATATTTTTTCAATCCTTCTTGGGTTGTCTCCACTTGAGTGACATAAGTGGATTTACCATTGTGAAAAGGGTTACTCACGACCAGTCCTTGCCCGAAGGACGCTTGAAAATTCCCCACAACTAATGTCTTTAGGCACTTTATATCATTCAGTTGAATATATCCGCCATATTGCAACTCGTTCGCCGGCGCACCGGTTGGACGACGAAGCGTAAAACCAAATTGCACTTGATTGCGATAGTTGAATTTATATTTCGTTTGAGCATAGACAGGGTCTGTTTGGAAGTTTTCTATATTTCTTACATCCACTTGACCTAAGAGATCGTGTTTGGCATAATAAAAGACCTCCTTTGCATAGATTTTTTCCTCCTTTGCAATGGGTTCAACAACGAAAAAACAACTTAAATTTCGCACATCATAATCGTGCAGCCCTTCAATGAGTAGTAACTCGTTCAAACTCTGCATGGGATGAACATCCACATAGGCTAAGATCGCATCTATCTGCTCTCCTCTTAGGAAACGGAAACGCACCAAGTCGTCATACGTAACTTGATTGATATTGATTGGCTGAGAGGCGAACTCAACGAGTTCTAAATAATAATCCTCACTTCCCACCCCTTCTTGTTCTACATAAGCCGAATAGATATCGTTGATGACATTTGCCACCAAAGAGACAGAATCTCTATCTTGTGCCATTCCCCACACACTCCATAGTAGTATGGTTGCACATGCGCCTACTCTTCTGAAAAATGAACTAATACGTGTCTATAGGAATTAAAGATTTTTGATTTAGAGACAAAACCAAGATATTTTTTCTTGTCATTCACTACGGGAAGATTCCATGCACCTGTATCTTCAAAAATCTCCATCACTCTTTCCATGGACATTGTGTTGGTTAAGACAGCCGGAGGCGAAGTCATCAATTGACCCACTGTAAACCGCTGATATAAACGCGGTTGGAACATAATATTTCGTACCTCATCCAATAACAGCACCCCTTTAAATTCCCCTTTTTGATTTACCACAGGAAAGATGTTACGATTGCTTGCCGCAATCACTTTAACCAGTTCGCCTAACGTCATTTCGGGATGAATAACCACAAAATCCGTCTCTAACACATTATCCATCTTAAGCAAGGTAAGCACAGAACGGTCTTTATTGTGCGTGATTAGTTCGCCTTTCTGTGCCAAACGCATAGCATATAACGAGTGAGGTTCAAAAAACTTTATGGTAATATAGGCTACAATGGAGACGATAATCAGTGGCATAAACAAGTGATAGCCACCTGTCAATTCGGCAATCAAGAAGATTCCTGTTAATGGAGCATGCATCACGCCCGACATCAAACCCGCCATACCCACTAATGCAAAATTCGATTCCGGAACCGCAAAACCAAGCAGGTTGATGGTTCGTGCCACCACAAAACCTACTAATGCGCCCATAAACAGGGAAGGAGCAAAGATTCCGCCGACGCCTCCTCCACCATTCGTTGTCACCGATGCCACAATCTTAAACAGAATCACTGAAACAAAATAAAGCACAATCAGCCATGGACCGGAACCGAGTTTAACCAACGGACTATTAACAAAAGCAGATTGCGAATCGCCATTGATAATATTCACTATCACATCATAGCCTTCACCATATAAGGGAGGGAAGAGGAAAATCAAAAAACCTAAAGCAATACCCCCAACTAAGATCTTAGCCCCAATCGAACGAATGGAACGTTTGAACCATTGTTCTAAACGATTCATTCCTCGAATAAAATATAACGACGCAAAACCACACACCACGCCTAACACCAAATACCACGGGATACGGTTTAATGCAAATGGCTCATAAACCAAGATATCAAACATCGTACTTTCTCCTCCCGACACCAAATAGGTAAATGCAGTAGCTGTCACCGAAGAGATCAGTAGCGGAGCAACCGAGGTCATTGTCAAATCCATCAATAGCACCTCCAACGTAAACACCAAACCGGCTATCGGGGCAGTAAAGATTCCACCTATTGCACCCGCAGCACCGCAACCAATCATCAGCATCATGGTTTTTTGGTCCAAACGGAAAAGCTTGGCAAGGTTACTTCCGATTGCTGCACCGGTCAATACAATAGGTGCCTCTGCTCCGACCGAACCGCCAAAACCAATCGTGACCGCTGAGCCAACAAGGGAACTCCACATGTTGTGCGCTTTGATGATCGATTTGCGTTGAGAAATGGCATAAAGGATCTTGGTGATACCATGAGAAATATCATCCTTTACTATATAATGCACAAACAGTGCTGCTAACGCAATACCAATCATAGGGCAAACAAAATAGAAGAAGTGGTTTTGCTCTATGAGAGGAGAAGTGATGTAACGCTGAATCTGTTCAATAAGAAACTTCAGAACCAACGCAGCTATTGCGGAGAATAGACCTACAAAAAAACTGAGGAGTAATACTAATTGGCGTTCTGTTACGTGTCGTTCACGCCATTCAATAAAAGCATCATATTTAGATGTTTGTTTATCCACGATTACTCATCCCAGCCTATCCCTTTATATTTATTTAGATCCCATTCTTCCTCCACCTCGTTAAGATAAATCGTTTGCTGTTCTTGCGGAGCTTCTTCTTGTTCATGCTCTATCACCGTGACATCAATCGGTGCATGAGAAATCTCAATGATCTGATTCTGCTCCTTATTCAGCTCTGTCCAAAGGGCATCTTTCAATTCGTCTAATCCTTGATGAGCCACAGCGGAAATAGTTAAGACAGGAATACCAAACTTCTTACTTAGACGCGCCACAAGAGTAGGTTTAATCTCCGCGGTATCGGCTTTAGAAATAGCCAATATGCGCGCCTTTGTTAATAGTTGAGGGTTATATTGCTCTAACTCCTTTAATAGGATCTTATATTCTTTTTCGATATTTTCGGATAAGGCGGGCACCATAAACAACAACACCGCATTACGCTCAATATGGCGTAAAAAACGGAGCCCTAATCCCTTACCTTCTGAAGCGCCTTCAATGATTCCGGGAATATCCGCCATACAGAAAGACTGTCCCTCTCGATAAGCGACAATACCCAATTGAGGGGTAAGTGTGGTAAACGGATAATCTGCAATCTTGGGTTTAGCAGCACTCAAAACAGAGAGTAGGGTAGATTTACCGGCATTGGGGAAACCGACCAATCCAACATCTGCTAACACCTTCAGTTGTAAAATAACATTACGCTCTTGCGCAGGCTCTCCGGGTTGTGCATATCGAGGAGCTTGGTTGGTTGCTGTGCGGAAATGCCAATTGCCTAAACCTCCGCGACCGCCTTTAAGTAAGACAATCTGCTGTCTATCCTCTTTTACTTCGCACAAGAACTCACCCGTATCCCCATCATAAACAACCGTTCCAAGAGGGACTTCAATAATCTTATCCTCTCCGTCTTTACCAAAAGAACGAGAGTCCCCTCCTTTACCTCCATCGGTAGCTAACACATGTTTTTGATATTGGAGGTGCAATAATGTCCATAAGTTTCGATTGCCTTGTAATATTATATGTCCTCCTCGACCGCCATCGCCTCCATCCGGTCCGCCTTTAGGCAGATATTTGGCGCGGTGAAGGTGCATACAACCAGCTCCTCCTTTGCCTGAACGGCAAAAGATTTTCACATAATCAATAAAATTAGAGGACATAAGATTACAACTTAGATATGGAAACCAACGATTTTATCTAACTGACGGAAAGTATCCTCAATCTCGCCCATTCCATTGACTGCAAAATAATTGCCCTGTTTAAGATAATAGGTACTAACAGGGGCTGTCTGCTCGTGATAGACTTTGAGTCGTTGTTGAATAACTTCAGGAGTATCATCCGCACGCCCACTGGTCTGTCCACGGAAAAGCATACGATTGACTAACTCGTTCTCCTCTACCAACAATTCAATAAGGATAGCGGAAAGAGTGCGTTTCTGCATCATCTCGGTCAAAGCCTTCGCTTGCTCTACCGTACGTGGAAAACCATCTAAAATCACACCCTTACAATCGGCAGGAAGATGATCAAAGAAATTCTCAATAAGCGCAATCATCTTTGCGTCCGGCACTAAGTTTCCTTTGGAAATAATCGTCTCTATCTCTTTTCCTAAAGCGCTACCGGACTTAATCTCTGCGCGTAAAGCATCTCCTGTCGAAAAATGTAGGAGATTATATTTTTTGGCTAATAATTCAGATTGGGTTCCTTTTCCGCTACCGGGAGCACCACAAAGAATAATATTGGTCATAATATAATAATATATATATATAAGGTGTAAGATAAATAAAATTTAGACTAGTACGCAAAAAACGAGCTGCCTTTGTTGGGCAACTCGTTTTTATACATGCTAAGCGATTAGAGCAAACCCTTACCGGCTTTGAACTTAACGGCTTTCTTAGCAGGAATGTCAATAACTTGCTTGGTAGCGGGGTTGATACCCTTGCGAGCAGCTTTGTTAACAACTGCGAAGGAACCGAAACCAATAAGTTGTACATTCTCACCTTTTTTCAAAGAAGCGGCAATAGCCTCTACAACAGCATCAACAGCCTTAGCGGCGGTCTTTTTGCATTCTAATTTTGCTGCAACGGCAGCAACAAGTTCAGCTTTGTTCATAGTAAAAACTTTTTAATAATTAAACGTTTAATTTTCGGTAATTGAGGTATTCCTCATGAATTACGAATGCAAAGGTACAATTTTTTTTTCAAACTTACAAATTTTTATAACGTTTTTTTATAAAAAAATGTCAAAATTAGTCAATTTTAGGGTGATAATGGTAAGTTGAGTAATTTTTTTTGGAAATTTTTGGTCTTTTATTGAATTTAATATGTTTCCAACAAAGGATCAATAACCATCCAAACAACATACCTCCCAAGTGAGCAAAATGAGCCACATTATCCCCTGCTGAAGGAGCCAATCCCAAGAACAACTCAAAGGCAGCATAAAGAGTCACAAACACCCTTGCTCGGATAGGGATAGGAATGAAGAACAAGAACAGCGGAATATCCGGGAACAACCATCCAAAAGCGAACAATATCCCAAACACCGCTCCCGAGGCACCAATGGTCACACCCATGCTACCGCCCATCAAAGCCCAAACGGCTTCTTGTGTAATAGCAGCCCCTAAACCACAAACCAAATAATAAAGTGCAAACTTCTTACTTCCCCATTCGTTCTCAATCACAGGACCAAACATCCAAAGCGCAAACATATTGCAAAAGATGTGGCTCAAGTTCGCGTGCATAAACATATACGTAAAGGGTTGCCAAAAATGGAAGAAGGGACTGGTAATATAATACAATCCCAAAACGCCGGAGAGGTTAATCCCCACGCGTGCGAACAAGATATCCAACAACCAACAAACAATGTTGGCAATCAAAACATATTTAGTAACTACCGGTAAATTTCTCATAACTCTAAACTATAAACTTTCAACGATAAACTACCCCTTAGGAACGAGAGTGACTAAGGGTATTAGCATCTCCTCCATTGAGATGCCGCCGTGTTGGAAGGTATCCTTATAATATTGCGCGTAATAATTGAAGTTATTCGGATAACCAAAGAAATCGTTGTTGGTACAAAACATATAACTACTACTTAGGTTGGGACTCGGCAATCCCACTTTGTCGGGATGATCAAGAACAAACACATCCTTCGATTGGCAATTAAGTGCCTTACCAACTTTATAACGGAGATTGGTATTGGTGTTCTTGTCACCGATTATCAGTACGGAGTTTTGTACACGAACGGTGCCGTGGTCAGTGGTTAAAATCACCTTATACCCCAACTCTGCTATCCGTTTGAATAGGGCATACGTAGGCGAATGTTTAAACCACGACAGCGTTAAACTGCGGTAAGCAGCCTCATCATTCGCCAGTTCGTGCATCATCTTCGACTCCGTTCGAGAGTGCGATAACATATCTATAAAGTTCAGCACCACCACATTCAAAGGGGTGGTGAGCCGTCCTAATTGTTTGGTTATCTTCTCGCAAAAGTCGCCCTCATTTACTTTGTAATAAGTGAATGGATAACGCTTTCTAAACCGATCTAACTGAGTCTGTATCAAGTCTTTCTCGGTGAGGTTCTTTCCTTCTTCCTCTATCTCATCAACCCATAATGAAGGATAGAGTTGACGAATCTGCAAAGGCATCAACCCCGAGAAAATGGCATTTCGAGCATATTGCGTTGCAGTGGGAAGAATAGAAGTGTACATGTTTTCATCCGTCACCGCAAAGAACTCCGACAAAACCGGTTGAATAACTTTCCACTGGTCATAACGGAAATTATCTATCACCACAAAAAAGATCTTCTCCCCTTTGTCTAATAATGGGAAAAGGACACGCTTAAAAATATCGGGAGAGAGTAGGGGGCGCTCATTTGAATCAAACCACTGCACATAGTTTTTCTGCACAAACTTCACAAAAGCAGCATTGGCTTGACTACGTTGCATCGCTAACATCTCACGCATAGACGAATCGACATTCTGTAATTGCAGATCCCAATACGTGAGTGTTCGTTGAATGGCTTTCCATTCCTCCATCGTCTGCGCCGTATCAATCATATAGGAGATATTCGAGAACTCTTCTTGATAGGAACTATTCGTGTGTTGCTCCTTGATTTGTTTGCTGTGGATATTCTTTTTTAGACACAGTAATATCTGATTCGGATTAACCGGTTTGATTAGATAATCGGCAATCTGTTCGCCTATCGCTTCCTCCATGATGTGTTCCTCCTCCGATTTGGTAATCATCACAACGGGTAGTTGCGGATAATCACGCTTTATTTCTTGCAGCACTTCTAATCCGCTCAGTCCCGGCATGTTCTCGTCCAAGAACACAATATCTATCTCGGGGTGTTGATGACACAACTCAATCGCGTCTTGACCATTATTCGAGGTTAACACATTATAACTCTTTTGGTTCAAAAAGAGTATATAGGGTTGTAACAGATCGATCTCATCATCTACCCATAAGATGGTAGGCTGGTTATTGAAGGGTGTTGGGTTCATAATGTCTCCATTTATTGATTAAACTAGTCATATCCTCGGGCCATTCACTATCAAAGAACATCCGCTCTCCGGTACGAGGATGGGTAAATCCAAGGGTCTTGGCATGCAACACTTGACGGGGACAGAGGGCAAAACAATTTTGGATATATTGTTTATATTTCTGTGTCGGAAGACCTTTCAAAATCTCTGTTCCGCCATATTTCTCATCACTAAACAACGGATGACCTATATGGCGCATGTGAACTCGTATCTGATGGGTCCTACCCGTTTCTAATCTGCATTCCACAAGAGTTACGTACAAAAATCGTTCCAAAACGCGCCAGTGAGTAACGGCTTCCTTCGCATTCGGGTTATCTTCAAGGTCATAGACACGATAACAAGTCCTATCTTTGGTATCTCGTCCCAACGCACCTTCTATCACCCCTTCGTCTTGAGCAAAGGTTCCCCAAACAAGGGCATTATAGGTACGCTCCGTCGTGTGGTCAAAGAACTGCATCGCCAGATTCGTCTTGGCTTCGGGTGTCTTAGCAATCAGCAACAACCCACTTGTATCCTTGTCTATGCGATGTACCAACCCTATATTCGGATCGTTGATATCAATCTTTTTCTCTACTCCTCTACTCCCAAAGTAATACGCCAACGCATTAAGCAGTGTATGTTCGTAGTTCCCGTGTCCCGGGTGGACGACCAGACCTGCCGGTTTATTGATGACCATCAAGTCCTCGTCTTCATATACCACATTAAGAGGAATGGGTTCGGGTTTGATGGTGAAATCGTGGGGTTCGTGATCTAACAACACTTGGATAACGTCCAGCGGTTTGACTTTGTAGTTGCTATTGACGGGTTGATGATTAACCCACACGTTTCCGGCATCCGCAGCACGTTGAATACGATTACGAGAAGTACCTGCCATGTGTTCAGTCAGGTACTTGTCGATACGAACGGGTGTTTGACCTTTATCTACTTCACAACGCCACCGTTCCCATAACTCTTCATCTAATTCTTCCATTAAAAGAAATCGTCTTCTTCGGGTTCTTCTACTGTTTGAGTGATTGCTTTTTCAATGTCTAATGTCAGGTTCACATCTATTCCTGTTCCTTCTAACACGGGCGAGCCCGGGGTGGGGGATTGTTGATAGATGACATATTCTTCCACTTTGTCGGGGATCGGTGTTTCGTCATAGCGAACAAGACCTACCGTAAGATGATAATGGTCTATCAGCATGGAACGAGCCTCTGCTAACGTTTTACCTTGTAGCGACGGCACTTTGACTTTCTCTGTTCCTTTGCCCTTGCCAACTACCATCACCACCTCGCTTCCTTCATCTAACTTATCGCCTGCATTCAAAGATTCGCCTTGATATCTCAGTTCCAAGACGATATCTCTATATTCCGAAGGTTCATACACGACCTTAGCGATACGAATACCTAAAGACAGTAATGTAGCTTGCGCTTGGCGATAACTAATGTCATGCAAATCGGGAATCTCCACTTGTCGATGGTAAGAAGAGTTGATGATCACATACACAGACCTATCCTTCTTGGCGTGACTACCAACGGGAGGGTTCTGCTCAACGATAGTACCCAGAGGAACATTATTCGAGAACGTGGAGTCAATGATAACCATCTTTAATCCACTATCTGCCAAACACTGTTCCGCTTCCATCTTTTGTAGTCCCGTGATATTAGGAATGGTCACCTCTACGCCGTGTTGGGTATAATGTTTCAGCCAACCGAACACAACGAAGATAAGGACGATTCCCACTACCACGGCAATACCCACATTCAAAAGGATAAAACCTGCCCTTGTATTTATAAGATCTTTCATCGATTCGCTCTTTTTCTCTCTAACTCATCAAGGATGATCTTGCGCAAGCGCATGTGCGTTGGAGTGACCTCCACGTATTCGTCTTCCTTGATATATTCGAGGGCTTCTTCTAACGAGAACTTCACCGCCGGAGCAAGGATTGCCTTATCGTCCGCCGATTTAGAACGCATATTCGTCAAGTTCTTCGCTTTGATGACATTGATGACGATATCGCCTTCTTTAGCGTTCTCGCCCACCACTTGACCGGCATACACTTCCTCTTGTGGGTCAATGAAGAACCGACCGCGGTCTTGCAGTTTATCCAAGGCGTAAGCCGAAGCTGTACCCGTCTCCATCGCAATGAGGGAACCGTTAATACGCTTCTCTATGTCGCCTTTGTAGGGTTCAAAATCGAGGAATCGGTGTGCCATGATAGCCTCACCGGCACTGACGTTCATCACGTAGGTGCGCATACCGATGATACCACGAGAAGGGATAGTGAACTCCAACTGTACGCGGTCGTTGATCATCTCCATCTTCGTCATTTCGCCTTTGCGAACGGTTACATATTCGATGATCTTTCCGCTGCACTCCTCGGGCGTGTTCACGGTCAGTTGTTCGATAGGTTCGCATTGTTTGCCATCAATGTTCTTGATGATAACCTGCGGTTGACCGACCTGCAACTCATATCCTTCGCGACGCATCGTCTCAATGAGTACGGATAGGTGTAACACACCGCGCCCAAACACGCGCCACGAGTTGTCCCGACCACTCTCCTCTACGCGCAAGGCGAGGTTCTTCTCTAACTCGCGCATCAAGCGGTCGTGGATATGACGGGAAGTCACATACTTACCATCTTGACCAAAGAAGGGGGAGTCGTTAATCGTGAAGGTCATCGACATCGTCGGCTCATCAATAGCAATCGGTTTGAGGGGTTCGGGATTCTCAATATCGCAGATGGTGTCGCCAATCTCAAAACCATCAATACCTATCAGTGCGCATATATCACCCGACTTCACTTCATCGGTTTTTTGGTGTCCCATACCAATGAACGTGTGCAGCTCTTTAATCTTCGTTTTCACCTTACTGCCATCTTTCTTTGCCAGGCAAACAGCCATACCATCTTTGAGTACACCACGATGAACACGCCCCACTGCAATACGACCTACATAGGGGTTATAGTCTAAGGACGTAATCAGCATCTGAGGCGTACCTTCCAACTCCTCGGGAGCGGGGATATACTCAATGATAGCGTCCATCAAAGCGGTGAGGTCGGTGGTGGGTTTCTTCCAATCTGTGGACATCCACCCATTCTTCGCACTACCAAAGATCGTTTGGAAATCCAACTGGTCTTCGGTGGCATTAAGGTTGACCATCAAGTCAAAGACGGCTTCCTGTACCTCGTCGGGACGGCAATTTAACTTATCTACCTTATTGATGACCACAATCGGTTTGAGGTTCATCTCGATGGCTTTTTGTAGCACGAAACGCGTTTGTGGCATCGGTCCCTCGAACGCATCTACGAGTAATAGCACACCATCTGCCATATTCAGTACACGCTCTACTTCGCCTCCGAAATCGGCGTGCCCGGGAGTGTCGATGATATTGATCTTATAACCTTTATAATCGATACTCACGTTCTTGGCGAGGATAGTGATACCGCGTTCGCGTTCGAGTTCATTATTATCCAGCACTAATTGTCCTGCGGGCTGAGCGGAAAACTCGTTGGCTTCTTTCACCACTTTAGCGGTGTATAACATCTTATCCACCAACGTCGTCTTGCCATGGTCCACGTGGGCAATAATGGCTATGTTTCTAATTTTTTGCATTCTTATCTGCAAGCTTCACAACTTGATTACTTCTTAAAATAACGGTTATATAAACCTTCAAATCCTTTACCGTGACGAGCCTCGTCTTTTGCCATCTCATGAACGGTGTCGTGGATAGCGTCTAAGTTAAGCTCTTTGGCACGTTGAGCAATCTTCAGTTTGCCTTCGCAAGCACCTGCCTCTGCCATCATGCGTTTTTCGAGGTTGGTCTTCGTATCCCAAACCACTTCGCCTAACAACTCCGCGAACTTAGCGCAGTGCTCAGCCTCCTCAAAAGCGTAACGTTTGAAAGCCTCGGCTACTTCCGGATAACCTTCGCGATCGGCTTGACGCGACATAGCCAGATACATACCTACTTCCGTTGCCTCACCCATAAAGTGAGCATTCAGGTCGCTTTTCATTTGGTCGTCTGTGTCTTTGGCAACACCTATGACATGTTCGCACGCGAACTCAATACCACCTCCTTGTGCTACTTCTTTCCACGTAACTAATTGTTTACACTGAGGACAACGCTCAGGAGCTTGTTCTCCTTCAAATACAAACCCACAAATCGGGCACACAAATTTTTTCTTCATATTACTATAAACTTTTAAACTTAAAAACTTCTTTCAACTTTCAACTTTAAACTTTAAACCTTAAACCTTACGTGCTCCTTCCGAGATAACGACATCAATCACTTGCGGTTTATGTCCATATTTCTTTTCAAAGGCAGCCGTCACTTTCTCGACGAACGTGTCGTAGAGTTCGTTACGTACAAGGTTGATGGTGCAACCGCCAAAACCGCCGCCCATGATTCGGGAACCGGTCACGCCGCATTCTTTTGCAAAGTCGTTAAGGAAATCGAGTTCCTCGCAGCTCACTTCGTAGTCCTTGCTCAAACCGACATGGGTGAGGTACATTTGTTTACCTACTTCCTCATAATCGTCGCGTACCAGTGCGTCGCAGACTGCCAGCACGCGGTCTTTCTCACCTAACACGAACGTAGCGCGTTGGATATCTTCGGCATCGCATACAGTTTTTGCCTCTTGTAGGTCTTCCCATGTACAGTCGCGTAAGGTCTTGATGGTGCGTTCGGGGTGCAGTTTCTGGATAGCCGCAGCCACGTTCTCGCAAGAACGACGACGGTCGTTATACGGCGAACCCGCTAATTCGTGTTTGACACACGAGTTAACCAACACCAAGCGATACCCTTTCGGGTGGAAGGGGAAATATTCAAACTCCCCGCTATTGCAGTCCAAGCGCATCAGCTTACCCTCTTGACCAAAGCACGAAGCAAACTGATCCATGATACCGCAGTTACAACCAATATACTTATGTTCGGTCGCTTGTCCGGCGTAAGCCATGTCCCAACGACTCAATCCTTCGCCTTGAGCAAAGAGGTCGTTCAGACCAAAAGCGAAACAACTCTCTAACGCAGCCGACGAGGACATTCCCGCGCCCAAGGGTACGTTACCCGAGAAGACGGTATCAAAACCTTTAACCGCCACACCGCGTTCCATCAACTCGCGGGTCACGCCATACACAAAACGGAAATGGGTAGCAGCGGGACCTTGGGGATCATTGATGTCCCATTGAGCCTCGTCGTTGAGATCCACCGCGTAGGCACGAACGGTTGAGGTGCCGTTAGGGCGAATGACGGCCAACATTCCTTGTTCCACCGCACCCGGAAAAACGAAACCACCATTATAGTCGGTGTGTTCACCAATCAGATTGATGCGCCCGGGAGCAGCATATACTTGCATTCCCTCACTGGGGAAGCGTTGTTTGAAAATCTCAACGAGTTGTTCTTTGGTCATAGTTTTGGATATTAGAGGTTAGTCGATAGCTCTTTTATAGCTGTTGGTTTCCTTATCCCAACACACAAATTTACGCGACTTAAGTCGGTCAAAAACGGCACTTTCCTTTCGATATAGTTTTTTCGCTATAGCGATAGGTTCTTCATGATCACGAAACATTGTTTCCAAGATGTTGTCATCTCTTTTTGTCCATCTTCTACCATGTCGATAGATAGACCATTGGTTAGTTGTTGCTTCAGCCATAATGATGTTTTTCTTTTTGTTTTGCAGTTTTGCGCTGCAAAAGTACAAAAAAAAAATGATATATGCAAATTTATTTGCAATTTTTTACGCGACGCGAAGAAAATCTTAACGAAAGTAGATGCAAAAAATTAATTGAGCAATAGTTTTAAATCGCTATCGCTCAAAAATCTGATAAAAATCCAAATAAAATTAACGTCAGTGAGTAACGTCAATAGGTCATGGGATTGAATGCGGCGTAGCTCATTCGGGCAGCATCCTCGTTGGGAAGGCAGGAAAGCAGAATAGTGGGGACGGACTGCACCACTGTAGCGATGGTGGCATAAAGGGCATCCATCACCTCGGGTATAATCTTCAGTCCCGACGACGAACTGAGCATATACGCATAAGCTGCCGGCAAACGAAGACGTTCATAACTGTTCTCCGGCGCTTGTTTGAGTTGCACTATCCCACGCACGGGTGCGCACATGTTCTTATAACAAGGAGTCTTGCCCGACCACGGACTGCCGAAGATAACCGGTTTGCCATCAACTAAACGTAAGATGGGGTTGTCATCGTTCATCAGTTCTGCCTCCGGGAAAGCACTGAGCCATTGACGCGAGTGGGTGGATTTGCCCGTACCCGATTTGCCCAAGAAGAAATAACCATTGCCCTCATATCGAATGACAGAAGCGTGCAAGGTCAATGCCTCTTGGAAACAAGCCGTAAAAGCATAGAGTAACATCGCCGCATTATCCACGGCAAAACGCTGTTGGGGAGTGCTCATATACAACGTGGCTTTCGTCCAATCACGGCTGGCTAAGATACGACAACAGGTCTCGCTATCGCGATACATCGACACACACAATAACCACTGCTCGGGCAGGCGGTAGAGTTCAATACGCGGCATATCTTCATCGGACTTATCGGTAAAGAACGCATTGAGGGTGGTTTCGTCCACCGGACACGAATCGTTGGTGACGGTTAGGTGGAACAAGTCCGCCTCGGTCGCTTCAACGGCAAAAGGGGCATAGTTGGGGAGCAAGTCAAAAACCTGCTCCTCGGCTGTAAAACCAAACGTGAGGTCTGCTACTCGATAATACCGGCTTGTAACCATGAGTCAATCGTTGTTTGAGAGTCTTGTAATGCAATGTCTTCCGTTACTTCGTATTCGTCCAAGAGGTAAGCCGCGAGGCGTTGAGCGTCGAACTCTTCACCATCAGCCACTTTGTTCCAAAGGTACGCTGCGGTCGCGTTCATGGTGATCATCTTGTTGAAGTTAATCTGTTCAACACTCTCGCCAATAAGCATAAACTCGTCCCCTAACGGGCGCAATTTAAATCCTTGTTTTACTTTCATATTTCTAATATTCAATTATTTGCGACTACGCCAAAGAGCGGTCATTTGTTCTAAAGTCTTACCTTTCGTTTCAGGCACTAATCGATATACAAACCAAGCGGCAACAAGGCAGATAACACCATAAATGATATATACCATTGCCGGATTGAAGTTGTATAGAGGTACAAATGTAGAGGAAACGATAAAGTTAAATATCCATTGGAAAGCGACAGCGATAGCGGTTGCTTGACTGCGGATCGTATTGGGGAAGAGTTCGGACATATATACCCAACAGATAGGCCCCCAACTGAACATAAACGCTGCGCTATAGATAAGAATACTCATCACTTCGATCCAATCGGGCATGGCAATGATCTTCGTTACCGCAAAGAGCAATGCACCAAATGCCATAAGCAAGGAACCGTAGATAAGTAGCGGTTTGCGCCCAAAGCGCTCTACAGTGAAGATTGCCAATAGGGTAAACGATATATTTACCACTCCCATCAACACGGTGAAGATCATTGGGTTATCCAGTCCCACCGACTCAAAGATACGCGGAGCGTAATAAAGCACGGCATTGATTCCTACAATCTGTTGGAAGACACTCAACATGATTCCCACAAAAATAACCAACCACCCGTAAGCGAGTAACGGTTCGCGTTTCTCAACAGCGGTTTGGCGTATCTCCTCCACAATCTGAACGGCTCTGTCTCTGCCATTGATACGTGTGAGCACTTGCAAAGCTTCGTCGTCGCGTCCGTTGAGAACGAGGTAACGAGGCGACTCGGGAACGAGAAGGATAAGAAGAGTGAATAATCCGGCAGGCACACACTCGCTACCGAACATCACACGCCAACCCACTTCTTGTGTCCACTCTTGGATAGCCGGATCGTTGATGTGAGCTTGGATAATCAGATAGTTCACAAAATAAACCACCAACTGACCAAAAATAATCGCAAACTGGTTCCAACTAACGAGGGCTCCACGCCGCGAAGCGGGAGCAATCTCGGCGATATACATCGGGCAGATTGCAGACGCTAAACCTACGCCTATTCCTCCAAGGAGTCGATAACAGTTAAAGACAATCAGTAAGGTCAAAGAAGGCTCATGAGGAAGGATCCACGTCTCGGGAGCATAAGAACCCCAAGCAGAGACAAAGAAACAGATACCGGCAATAAACAGGCTCTTTTTTCGACCCAGTCGCCCAGCCATGATACCCGATAAGAAAGCACCTATAACACAACCGATGAGCGCACTACTGGAAGTGAATCCGTGTAACGCATCGGTATAATCAAAATCATCTGAGGCATCAAAGAAGTCTTCCAACCCCTGTTCTGCTCCCGAAATAACGGCGGTGTCATAACCGAATAACAATCCGCCAAGGACCGCAACTAATACAATGCCAAATAAATAGGATTTATTCATTGATAAATGATGAATTGATGAAATGATGAATTTATTTGCAATAGAGGGCGACGATGGTTTCGTACTTCTCTTGTTTACCACTGATGGTGGCGGGTTCGCCTTTCTGTTTAGCGTACTCTACCACTTGTTCGAGGGTTAACTTGCCCTCTTCAAACTCTTTTCCTTTGCCGCTATCAAAACTGCTATAACGCGCTTTGACCATTGCCGGAATCTCACTCTGTTCGAGGATGGCTGCAGCGTTGAGTAAGGCACGTGCCAGAGCGTCCATACCCGAGATATGAGCAATAAAGATATCCTCCGGATCGGTAGAGTTACGACGCAGTTTAGCGTCGAAGTTACTACCACCATTGCCCAAACCACCATTGCGGATAATCTGCATCATCGCTTGGGTGAGTTCAAAATTATCAATAGGGAACTGGTCGGTATCCCAACCGTTTTGTGCGTCACCGCGGTTGGCATCAATAGAACCGAGCATTCCGTTATCCACAGCCACTGCCAGTTCGTGCTCAAACGTGTGACCTGCCAAAGTAGCGTGGTTGACTTCGATATTAACTTTGAAGTCTTTGTCGAGGTTGTGCGCTTTGAGGAAACCAATCACCGTCTCGGTATCTACATCGTATTGGTGTTTGGTCGGCTCCATCGGTTTGGGTTCGATAAGGAACGTACCTTTGAAACCTTTAGCACGAGCGTAGTCACGAGCGATGGTGAGCATTTGAGCCAAGTGCTCTTTCTCGCGTTTCTGGTCGGTATTGAGCAGGGACATATACCCTTCTCGTCCTCCCCAGAAGACATAGTTTGAACCGCCTAACTTAATGGTTGCGTCGATGGCATTCTTTATCTGTACCGCAGCGCGAGCCACAACATCAAAGTCGGGATTGGTAGCTGCTCCATTCATATAACGCTTGTGACCAAACACATTCGCCGTTCCCCACAAGAGTTTGATATTCGTGCCTTGCATTTTTTCGAGGGCATAATCGGTGATGGCTTCCATGCGTGCCTCGTACTCGTCTATGGTGTTGGCCTCTTCTACCAGATCCACATCGTGGAAGCAGAAATATTCGATACCCAGTTTGGACATAATCTCAAATCCGGCATCCATCTTATCTTTGGCGCGTTGGATAGGGTCGGTTGCTTGATCCCACGCATAAGTGCGTGTCTGACCACCGAACTGATCACCCGAAGCTTGACCTAAGGTGTGCCACCACGCCATCGCAAAACGCAGCCAGTCTTTCATTTTCTTTCCCATTACCACTCTTTCGGGGTCGTAATAATGAAAAGCTAAAACGTTTTTACTCTCCGCTCCTTCGAACGGGATCTTGCCAATCTGAGAAAAATACTCTTTTGCCATAGTATTTAATTTTAAGGGTTAATTTATCTTATTGTTGTTTCTAACACTTGTTTCCATTGTTCGTACACCTTGCGATAGGCGCTTTCGTTTTGAGGTTCAATCGTGGCTACTTTCTTGAGTGTCGCAAAGGCCTCTTGGGCATTCTTGTATAAGTTCGCCCCAATGCCTGCACCTTTGGCTGCTCCTACGGAACCATCGATCTCGTAGAGTTCGATGGTGGCGCCACTCACTCCGGCTAATGTCTCGCGGAAGATGGGGGAGAGGAACATATTCGCATTACCGGCGTGGATGGTCTTAATCTTCAGTCCCATCTGCTGCATAATCTCAATTCCGTACATCATCGAGAAGACGATACCTTCCTGTGCAGCACGAAGAAGGTGGGCGCGTTGGTGGATAGTAAACTGCAAGCCGTGAACAGAGCAACCGGTTTCTTTGTTCGCAAACATCCGTTCGGCTCCATTGCCAAAAGGTAGAATCACTAATCCGTCGCTACCGATAGGCACTTGTGCGGCTTCGTCGTTCATCTGAGCATAACTCAGTTCGGGTGCGACTTGGTGGTGTAACCACGAGTTTAATATCCCCGTTCCATTGATGCAGAGTAACACACCTAATCGTGGGTCGGCTGCGGAATGATTGACGTGAGCAAAGAGGTTTACGCGCGATTGAGCATCCGAAGCAACCCTATCCATCACTCCATAAACCACTCCCGAAGTGCCTGCCGTAGAAGCAATCTCTCCGGGTTCAAGCACATTAAGCGAAAGAGCGTTGTTCGGTTGGTCGCCAGCCCGATAACAAACAGGGATACCTTCGTCTAAACCGAGTTTTTCCGCAGCCTCTTTATTTACCTTGCCTTGTACACCAAAAGTAGGAACGATCGTTGGCAATAGGTTTTCGGGAAGGTGATAAAAGTCCATCAACTCTTTGGCGGTAGTGTTGTTCTTGAAATCCCAAAACACCCCCTCACTCAATCCGCTAAGAGTGGTGGTCACTTCGCCGGTGAGTCGCATCGCGATATAATCGCCAGGGAGCATGATCTTCCAAATCTTAGCAAACAGTTCGGGCTCGATCTCTCTTACCCAACTCAGTTTGCTTGCTGTGAAGTTCCCCGGTGCATTGAGCATGTGTTCCAAACAGAAACCTGTGCTCAAAGCCTCTTCCGCTTTCTTGCCGTAAGGTACGGCTCGCGAGTCGCACCAGATGATCGCATCGCGAAGGACTTGTTTGTTTTGGTCGATACACACCAATCCGTGCATCTGATAGGAGATACCGATAGCCGCAATCTGTCCTTTGTATTGGTGAACGCCAATCGCTTTCGTTGCCTCGGTTAGATACGACCACCAATCCTGCGGATCCTGCTCCGCCCAACCGCTTTGTTGAGAACGGATAGGGGCTTCTTGTTTGGGAAAAAACGAAGAAGCAACCGCCAGACCCGTTACCACATCCACTAAGGATGCTTTCACGGAAGAACTACCAATATCGTAACCTAATAAATACATCTTACTTTCCACTTTCACTTTCCACTAATTTTTCCGCAATCTGCTGAAAGACGCACTCTTCTTGCATCGCAATCGGCGTGCCATCATCTCCTGCTTGGCGAATGGATTGTACTAACGGAATCTGCCCTAATAGGGGGATATTGAGTTCCTCTGCTAACTGTTTACCACCTTCTTTGCCAAAGATGTAATATCTATTGTTCGGCAGTTCGGCAGGAGTGAACCACGCCATATTTTCAATCAGTCCTAAGACGGGCACTTGTATCTTCTCGTTGGTGAACATATCGACTCCTTTGCGGGCATCCACTAAAGCTACCGGCTGCGGAGTCGTCACTACGATAGCTCCGGTGAGTTGAAGGGTTTGGATGAGTGTGAGATGGATATCGCTCGTTCCGGGAGGTAGGTCGATGAGGAAATAATCCAGTTCGCCCCAGTTAGCATCTTCGATGAGTTGTTTGATAGCATTGCTTGCCATTCCCCCTCGCCACACAACAGCCGACTTAGGATCTACGAAGAACCCTATACTGAGCATCTTCACGCCGTATTGTTCGATGGGTTCGATAAGGTCGCGTCCGTTCACGTTGGTGGATATTGGACGCGCATCCTCTACGTGGAACATCTTCGGCATACTTGGTCCGTGGATATCGGCATCTAAAAGTCCTACCCGTTTTCCCATCTTCGCGAGCGCAATAGCGAGGTTAGCCGCTACGGTCGATTTGCCGACTCCGCCTTTGCCACTGTGAATAGCAATGATGTGTTTGGCTTGTAACTCGTTGCTTTTACTTTCCTCTTTCACTTTCACTTTCCACTTCGTATGTATCGTTACTTCCGCCTTCTCGTCCACATAAGTTTGGATAGCGACTTGGGAGGCTTTGATAACCGACTTAATGAAGGGGTCGGTGTCTTTGTCAAAGATAAGCGAGAAGGAGACGGCATAGCCCGAGATACGGATATCGTCTTCAAGCATTCCACTCTCGATAAGGTTCTTACCCGTTCCCGGGTACCGAACATGTTCTAATGCTTCTATTATTTGTTTAGGATACATAGTCTTTACTCCTTTGTCCTTGTTCCTTTGTCCCTGTATAATTTCTTCCGTAAGAACGATAGGTGTCTTTTTCTATTTCGATGGTGGGTTCTTCAAACGCCTCACGAGGCGTGAGTTCCCAACATAAGTATTTGATCTTCATTCCTCTATCGAGCCATTGCTGCTCGTAGTGGGTCTGCAACGCCGTTGCGTCCCGCAGTCCTTCAGCGCAGCGGTCTTTCAGCGTCAGCGGTCGGTACAAGTTGTCTGTATTGACCAAGACTTTGTATCCGTTAACTCGCAGCATCTCTGCGGTATAGGTGTAGAGGAAGGGGCTATCGGTCTTGAGGTGGATAAGACCCTCGGGGCGAACAATCTGTTGGTAGCGAGCCATGAAGAAAGTCGAGGTCAGTCGTTTGGTGGCTTTTTTCATTTGCGGGTCGGGGAAGGTGATCCATATCTCACTCACCTCGTTGGCAGCAAAGAAGTGGGTTATGGACTCTATATTCGTGCGCAGGAAAGCAGCATTGAGAATACCCTGTTGCACCGCCTGTTTGGCTCCTGCCCACATTCGTGCCCCTTTGATGTCGATTCCGATAAAGTTCTTCTCGGGATAGCGTTGTGCCAACCCCACCGTATATTCGCCTCGTCCACAACCAAGTTCCAGCACAATAGGTCTGTCATTGTGAAAGACTTGCTCGTTCCAATGTCCAGCCAATTGCGCGATAGGGTTGTCCTCGGTTATATCGTGGATCCCGCATTGAAAGACGTTATTGAACGTCTCCATCTCTGCAAATTTCTTTAATTTATTCTTGCCCATTCTTTTCAATAATAACTCCAATATCACTTATCCCTCTCAGTGACTGCTCGCGCATTCCGTGTTGGAGGGTGAAAGTATATACGCCGGCGCTATCAAACGCAAAATGTTGCTCGTATAGGATAGGCATCTCTATCAGTCCGTTTCTGCCCTTGCCCAGCCACTTGCCTCGGTCGTCAGCAAGATAAAACTCGATGGTGTCTATCGTTGTTGTGTCGGGTGTGGTGATGCCTACAAACATCCACATATTTTGGTAGGGGTAGTTCTCGCTGTGTCGTATATCGAGGAGAATGCGCCCATCGTAGGACTGCTCTGCCTCATAGACAAACTGCACGACCGAATCCATCCCCCATTGCAGCAATGGAACGGATCGGAAGTCCGAATACGTCGGGCGCGAGCACCCTAACCACAAACAACTAACGGCGATTATTGCGATTATTTTCCTCATTTTTTGGTCCTTTATAGCCCTCCGGGCGCTTGTTCCTTATTCCTTTGTCCTTATTCCTCTTTTTGTCAAACCGTGTCACATCGTCTTGTCCGACCACATTTTGGAACCCGATCTCTTGTACTTGAATCGTGGTGGCTTTGCCTTCTAACGAAACGGGTTTCTCGCCGCGCTTATTCATTTCGATAATCTCTTTGGCTCGCTGTGCCGTTATCGTTTGTAGATTAGCCGGTACACGCTGGTCGGAGGAGTAGGTGACTTCCCCTTTCAGCGGATCAGACGCAAAGAAATAATAGGTGCTGTCCTTTGTCTCTAATTGTATATGCCGTTGTGGCAGTTTAGATACCGCCTCTTCATAGATGGGTACCTCGTAATTGAGGCAACATTTGAGCTTAGCGCACTGTCCGGCTAACTTCTGCGGATTAGGTGCGATATTCTGCAAACGAGCCGCACCGGTTCCCACCGAGGTGAAGTTCGTCATCCACGTAGAGCAGCATAACTCGCGACCGCAAGGACCGGTACCGCCTATTCGTCCTGCCTCTTGTCTTGCACCAATCTGCTTCATCTCCACCCGAATACGGAACGTCTCGGCATATACTTTGATGAGTTGACGGAAATCCACGCGCCCATCAGCTATATAATAGAAAATCGCCTTGCAACCATCGCCTTGGTACTCCACATCCCCCACTTTCATCTCTAACCCAAGCGATTTGGCTAACTGACGCGCCTTAATCATCGTCTCGTGCTCTTTGGCGTGAGCGATAGCTGCGCGGTCTAAGTCCTCTTGCGTAGCGAAACGTAAGATATCGCGCACCTCGTAACGGTCGAAGTCGATGTGGTTCTTCTTAACTTGCAGCAGCACCAGTTGACCCGTCAATGTCACTTCGCCAATGTCGTAACCCGGGTTACCGCCTACCACCACCACTGAACCTTTCTCCAAAGGCAGGTTATTGGTATTACGATAGAATCCTTTGCGGGTGTTCTTAAACTGAACCTCTACTAAATCCGTGGCTTTCTGCGTCTCCGGCAGGTCACTGAGCCAGTCCACGACAGGAAGCATGTGCTTGGAATTAAACTTCTCTTTTATCATAGGTTTACTTTTTTATCAATACTATAAACTGTAGGCATAAGTCAAAGAAAATCATCTTGGCATTGCCGTTTTGTCCAATCTGCACCTCCGCTTTTTGCAGTTCCTCCATAAGTTTCTCCACGTTCCCATCGTGAATAAACGGGGCGAAGTTCTTGGAGAAATCCTGCTCCTTGGCTGTTTGGTAATTGAGTTCGGGTTGGTGAAGGTTGGCGATATAGTTCTCGCGCAATTGCTGTTGGGCATATTGTAAGAACGCTTTTTGGCGTTCGCGCCCGACCTTACTATCTGCTATCTCTAAACTCCATTTCTTCAAACTCAGTAGTGCATCGTAGTTCTTTTTATGCCCCACGAGCCAAGCGTTACGCATCAGTGCCACGAACTGGTCAAAGAAGGTTCCTCGCTCACTTTCGCTTTCCACTAATTTGAGGGCAGCCAAATAACTACCATTGGCAATATGGGCTATATCCGCTCCGAAACGCTCCGTCAATAACTCGTCACTCAAACGAGGAATATGCACTTGCTGTACACGACTAAGGATGGTAGTGAGCAGAAGTTCGGGATGTTCGCTAACGAGAATAAAAATCGTCTTTTGTGGGGGTTCCTCCAAGAGTTTAAGCAGTTTATTGGCGCAGACGGTATTCATCTTCTCGGGTTGCCAGATAATCATCGTCTTGAACCCGTCCGCAAAGGCTTTGAGGCTCAGTTGCTTCAAGATCTCACTGCTCTCTTTCTCGTAGATCATGCCCTGTTTGGTCTCCACACCTAAGGCTTTGTACCAATCGTCCAAGTCGAAGTACTGTTTTTCGAGAAGTGTCTCTCGCCAAGTGGCAGCAAAATCCGCACAGGTGTCGCCTCGATCGTCCTTAACGATGGGATAGGCAAAATGTAAGTCGGGGTGTTGCAGGTTTTGGTATTGCAGACAGGTAGGACACACGCCACACGAGTCCGTCTCCGTACGGTTGGGACAAGCCAGGTATTGGGCGTAAGCGATGGCTAATTGCAGTTTGCCGACCCCACTCGGTCCCGTGAATAATTGGGCGTGAGGGATACGTCCTTCCCGAACGGCTTTGACGAGCTGTCCTTTGATATCTTCCTGTCCTATTATCGCTTTGAATTGCATAGTAATTGCCTTCTTTCCCAAAATAGGCTGCAAAGATACAAAAAATAAATGATATATACAAATTTATTTGTATTTTTTATGAATATTCTTTATTCACTTTCACTTTTACTTTCACTTTCACCGTACACTTTTCCACATTCAGCCTCTCACCACTTTCTGTCTCGGGTTATACTTGGCTTATTGCTGGGTTATTGTTGGCTTATTCTCGGGTAGGTCGAATACCCTGCGAGCATAGTTCCTACTACTATCGTTCTACTACCGATGCTATACTTACTGATTTTCGGTGGAGAAAGACAGCGCAAGCTTCTCACAGTCATAACGTTAGCCTATGGTGCTATGTGGGTGCTGTGTTAGTGGAATGTTTACAGACACACCACGAGCAGTGTTTTGTACCAGAAGATAGGGTGTAGGTGGTGTTTATGGTGTACAT
>JAZQOG010000014.1:0-6632 GCA_045627765.1 Paludibacteraceae bacterium
AGTAGAGGAGTAGAGGAGTAGGGGGGTAGGGGGGTAGAGGAGTAGGGTTAATTGACTTTTATGGTAAATGTACCCTCTTGTATCTGTAGTTTGAGCCAGTGATAGAACGTTTGATCCACTTGTACGGCATAGGACTGCGAAGTGAACGTAATCATGTTTTTCTTCAACTCGTCATAGACCTGTATCTTCAGTCGGATATTTCCCTTATGCTGTTGACATTGCTCGGTCAGTTCGGCAATAAAGTCGGGCTGCACTTGTTCCACCGGAATAGTGAGGGTGAGATTCTCTACGTAGTTCTTTTGGGCATCTTTGAGCAAATCCACTTTCTGCACCATAAACTCGTACTCAGCTTCGTCAATCGGTTTGGGTTTATACCATTTCTGTCCTACCCCTTTCTGCTGGAAGTTACCGGTGATAAGCACATAGAGATTCGGCTCTAACATCGGTGCCCATTGTTTATACGTCTCCCCAAAGAGGGTGAGCTTATAACTACCGGCATAATCCTCAATAATATAGCGCCCATATGGGTTGCCATTCTTCGACACTAACTTCTCCGAACTCGTCACTATTCCGCCGAGGCGAAGGCCTTGCAGACCCTCGGGGGTGGAGTTGAGAGTGTAGAGTGTAGAGTGTAGAGGAGTAGGGTTCCCGTCATCCTCATTTTCTGCGGCAGCGGCGGCACGGCGACCATCGGGGGTGCGCAACGTCTCTAAATCCGTCAGTCCTTGCGAGGTGATATTACATAATTGTGTCACCTCAAACTCGTACTCATCCAGTGGGTGAGCCGAAAGGAAAATACCAATCAGCGACTTCTCTATATTCAGTCTTTCGATAGGCGACATACGCGGCACTTGTGGCAGTTCCGGTTTAGCAATCTCAATGCCTAAACCGCCTCCCAAATCGCCAAAGAGCGAGTTCTGCTGAAGGCGCTTGTCCTCTTGGTACTTATTGCCATAACGCATAAGAACCTCTAACACCATCTCTCCCTTATCGGTCGTAGCCATCAACTGCTCACGATAGAGTTCAAACCCATCAAACGCACCCGCCATCGCCAACGACTCCATCGTCTTACGGTTGCAAGACTGAAGGTTAATGCGCTCCACAAAATCGTAGATGGACTGATACTTCCCATGCGCCTTGCGCTCGTCTAAGATAGCATTAACGGCACCTTCACCAACACCCTTGATACCGCCCAAGCCGAAACGAATATCGCCCTTGCTATTCACCGTGAAGTTCAGTTCGGACTCGTTCACATCGGGTTCCAGCACATTGATCTTCATGGCTTTGCACTCGTCCATGAGTTTGGTCACTTCGGTGATATCGTCTTTGGCATCGGTCAGGTTAGCCGCCATAAACTCCGCCGGATAATGGGCTTTGAGGTATGCCGTCTGATAAGCCACCCAAGCGTAACAAGCCGCGTGCGACTTATTGAACGCATAGGACGCAAACGCTTCCCAGTCTTTCCAAATCTTCTCTAATATCTTCTCGTCGTGTCCGTTGGCTTTACCGCCATCCATGAACTTCGACTTGAGTTCTTGCAGCACATCCATCTTTTTCTTACCCATCGCCTTACGCAGTTGGTCAGACTGACCACGCGTGAAGTTCGCGAGCTTGCGGCTCAGTAACATCACCTGCTCTTGATAAACGGTGACACCATAGGTGTCTTTCAGTATATCTTCCATCACGGGGATATCGTATGTGATAGGTTCGAGTCCGTGTTTACGTTTGATGAACGATGGGATATACTCCATCGGTCCCGTACGGTAGTGGGCCTTCATGGCAATGAGGTCGCCAATAACCGTAGGTTGCAACTCCTTAAGGTACTTCTGCATACCCGGCGACTCAAACTGGAAGACCGCCACTGTGCGCCCCTCTTGGAAGAGTTTGTAGGTCAACTCGTCCTCCTTACTGATATGGTCAATATCCACGTCCTCGCCACGCGCTTTCTTGATGTTCTTTAGACATTCGCGAATGATAGTCAACGTCTTCAACCCAAGGAAGTCCATCTTAATCAGTCCCACCGACTCAATCACGTGACCGTCATATTCGGTAACGAGGATACGCCTTTTCTCCTTTGGGTCTTCAACCGACGACAAAGGAGCGAACTTCGTCAGGTCGTCGGCACCGATGATCACACCACAAGCGTGGATGCCGACCTGCCGAACCGTACCCTCTAACTGTTGCGCATACTCTAACATCGAACGGATCTCCGGCTCGTCACCATGCAATAACTGTTTGAGTTCGGCTACGTATTTATAACAGTTCTTGAGGTTGAGTTTGGGACTCTTGCCCTTCTCGTCTTTCACATTATCGGGGAACCCGCGATCGGGGATATAACTCTTAATCTCGTTCACGCGGGGTAGGGGAACCCGTTGTACTCGACCCACATCGGCAATAGCCGACTTAGCGGCCATCTGACCATAGGTGATGATGTGCGCCACGTGCGTGTTACCATACTTATTGCTCACCCAGTCAATCACTTTCGGACGACCGGCATCGTCAAAGTCCGTATCAATATCGGGCAAAGAGATACGATCGGGATTGAGGAAACGCTCAAACAGTAAGTCATATTGCAGGGGGTCAAGGTCCGTAATATGCAAGCAATACGCCACCACACTTCCGGCTGCGGAACCACGCCCCGGACCTACACTGACATCTAACTCCTCTCGCGCAGCCCGAATAAAATCCATCACGATAAGGAAGTAGCCGGGGAAACCCATCGTCTTCATCGTGTGTAACTCAAAGGCAATACGCTCTTTCAGTTCTTCGTCATTATCCACGCGGTCTTGACCATAACGTTTGATGGCTCCCTCGTGAACGAGGTGAGCCAAATAATCCGCTTCTAATTTAATACGATAGAGTTTGTCGTAACCGCCGAGTTTCTTAATCTTCGCCTGTGCGTCTTTCTCGGACAAAACGACTTCGCCATGTTCGTTGCGCGTGAACTCGTCAAAGAGCTGCTGCTCGGTGAACTTCTGATGATAACTCTCCTCCGTACCAAACTCTTCGGGAATGGGGAACTTAGGCATAATCGGGTCCGAGTCAATATCGTATATCTCTACCTTATCCACAATCTCCTGCGTGTTCTCCATCGCCTCGGGTATATCGGCAAAGATAGCCGCCATCTCTTCGGGTGTCTTGAGCCACTCCTGTTTGGTGTAGTGCAGTCGATCCACATCATCGACATAGTGGTTCGTACTCAAGCAGATAAGACGGTCATGCGCCTCCGCGTGTTCCTCTTCTACAAAGTGGGCATCGTTCGTGCAAATAACCTTCACTCCATGTTTCTTTGCTAACTCGATAAGCACGGGATTGACTACTTTCTGATGTTGGTAGGTCGATTGTTCTCCACCCGGTTTGTCCGTCTGATGACGCTGTATCTCAATGTAATAATCTTCTCCAAACACCCCCTTGAACCACTCAATCGTCTCCTCCGCTTCCTGAAATTGTCCTTCAGCAATGCGGTCTTGCAGCGTTAGCGGTCCTTCAGCGGAGCGGTCTTTCAGTCCTTTAAGCACTTTCTGCGCTAACTCGCCACCGAGGCAGGCACTACAGCAGATGATTCCCTCGTGGTATTGCTCTAACAGTTCTTTGTCTATACGCGAAGTGTATTTGAAGGCGTCGTCCATAAACGCCAACGAAATCATTCGGCACAGGTTATGATAACCTACCTTGTTCTTAGCAAGCAGGATAAGGTGCCAACCCGAGCGGTCGATGACATAGGTCTTCCCTTCGGGACTGATGGCTTCCTCGTTGCTCATGCTATGACGCCCACGACGAGCACAATAAGCCTCGCAACCCACAATGGGTTTGAATGCCCAAAAGTCGTCGCCCATCTCCTCCTTGCGGCTCTTGTTGATTTTCTTACAATAGTCTAACAGTTCCTTGATGCCGTACATATTCCCGTGGTCGGTGAGGGCGATAGCGCGCATACCTGTGCGCAGGCATTTATCAACAAGGTCAGAGATCTTACTCATTCCGTCTAATACGGAGTATTGAGAGTGTACATGTAAATGGGTAAAATTCATAATCGGTCGTATTTGGGTGCAAAGGTACAGAAAATTTTTCATATGTGCAAAATTTTGCGCATATTTTTTATTTTTTCTTGCATATATCAAAAAAAAGTTGTACCTTTGCAGCCGAATTTGAAGTAGAACTATAAATCCGTACCAAATTGTATTAAATATATGTATTACAGAGACTTGCAACGTGAACTTTTACGATTAAACGAATCTTTCTCGGTTCAAACCATTACAGGACCACGTCAATCAGGCAAGACAACGCTATGCAAAATGGCGTTTCCTAATTATGAGTATTTTAACCTTGAGAACCCTATTACTCGCGAGGAGATAGCCACAGATATAATGACTTTCGTTCGCAATCATTCGCAGGGCGTTATTATTGACGAGGCTCAGAATTTGCCGGATATCTTCTCCGCAGTTCAGGTGGCGGTAGATGAGGATAAGTCGCGTAGATATATTTTAACCGGTAGCAGCAATATATCTTTGTTACGAAAGGTGAAACAATCTTTGGCGGGACGAACCACAGTGCATACATTATTGCCATTTTCCCTACATGAACTAACTAAAGAGCAACCATTATCTGTGAATGAATATATGTGGAAAGGCTTTTTCCCGTCTGTTTGGAGCGAGAATCAGTTCCCGACGGATGTGTACAAGGCATATTACCAAACCTATCTGCAGCGAGATGTTACGGATGTTATTTCACTTAAGAATCTGAATCAGTTTAGACGTTTTGTCTTACTATTGGCGGCACGCGTGGGAACGGAATTAAATGCGCAGAATATCGCCAATGATGTAGGCGTATCTGTGGCAACTATTCAACAATGGGTAAGCGTGTTAGAAACGTCCTATATTGCTTTTTTACTACCTCCCTATTTCAGGAATATAGGAAAGCGACTGATTAAAGCTCCGAAGATATATTTCTATGATACCGGTTTGGTTTGCTTTCTTTTAGGTATTCGCAATCCTCAAGAATTAGATACACATCCTATGCGAGGCTCCATTTTCGAGAACTTGGTTGTTTGTGATTTGTTAAAACAACAGTATAATTCAAATTCAAATTCCGCTCTCTATTTTTATCGTGATAACAAAAAAGAGGTCGATGTATTAAAGGAAGAGGGATTAATGGTAGATGCTTACGAAATAAAAGTGGCTCATGAAGATAATACTGCTTTTTACGAAGGATTGAATTATTTACGGAAAATATATGGTACTTCTATTAGATCAACACAAGTAATATATACAGGAGAAGAGGAGCGAACATCTATAGAGAATGGTTTGCGTAACTATTTACGTTTGCTCACCTAAAATAAAGTTTTTTCACACTTTTTCTTGCATATATCAAAAATAAGTCGTACCTTTGCACCCGAATTCGTGACAAACGTGTTACGAGAACATAGAAATTAGGCATAATTTGCCCTCCCTCAGGCTAACTGGGGGGGGGTAAATTGTTGATATACAGCAAGTTATAAAAACAACTAACAATATTTATTAACTCGGAAAAAAGAATAAGTCCTTACTCTTTCAGCGAAGCGGTCCTTATTCCTTACTCCACAAAAAACAAAAATCATTATGAGAAAAAATTTCTTACAAACGCTCCTTGTCGTCGTGCTCAGCGTCATTGGAGTTAGTCAGTGTTGGGCAGAAGAAAAAAAGGCATATTATCCATTTAGTTATGCCGATTATAATTGTTATTGTTGTTCAAATTCTCAAATTTCGAAAATCTCCTACAACGGAATGGGAACGAGTCGCGTTAGTCATGGCCCTATTAATTTCTATTCTAATACTCCTGGTGATGGTTTTTCACTGGCTATATCCAGTGGTGATGGTACAAAGAAAGGATATAAATGTGGCTTCATGATGCGGACCTCTTATACTCAAGAGGTAGAGTCCTATACAAAAGTTGTTTTAACCTATAAATATTCATTAGGCTGTTACAAGGATTATACAACATCGGCGTACACGACGGCATCTCTTTATAAGTTTGATGACGATGCAACTTCCAAATCAACAGAAGTCGATTTTACATATGATCTTAGCAACCAAAGCGGAAGCGCGTATAGATTTGCCTCAGTGGGTATTTATTATAATGAGAATCTTTGGAAATCTACAAGCGGCACAACCGATTTTGTTTTTGACAATTTGGCGGGAACAACCTCACAATCGTACACTAAATGGATCACATTAGTACTTTGTGAAGGGACAGCTTCTTCATGGGGGCATGATCCAGGTGTTACTTTCTACGCGGCAGTTTTTAAATGCACAGATTATGACTTTACCACCACGTATGCTAAGGTTATCACCTTCGATGCCAATGGCGGTTCAGGAAGTATGTCCCAACAAGTGATTGAAACTAGTGGTAATTTAACCACCAACTTCTTTACCCGCCTCGGCTATGTCTTCACCGGTTGGAACACCCAAGCCGACGGTAAAGGTACTGCCTATGCTAATGGCGCAGAGATTACCGCAACTGCTTCCGACAAAGGAGCAATTACCCTCTATGCTCAATGGAAGAAAGCTTTAACGTGGACAAGGAAAGATTGGAAATATTGGGGAGGATATGGTGAGACGCTGAAGTCCTACAATAGTACCGGTGCATTGGATAATAGT
>JAZQOG010000015.1:0-11261 GCA_045627765.1 Paludibacteraceae bacterium
TTAGAAAGATGGTCAACGAATTAAGGTCTTTTATCAACCTTTTTCGGAGCCCAGTCAATCTTTTTAGGAACATCGTCAAAAGTTTACGATTTTTAAGATTGCATTATCGTAATCGAGTCAACCTTTTTCAGTTTTAATCAATCCCTCTACCATCCTCCTTGACAAAGGCGGAAATCACGCGGAAATCACGCGGTAATCACGCGGAGTTGGAGGCTAAATGATAGTATTCAGCACACCCAAGAATAAGCCAAGAATAACCCAAGAATAAGCCAAGAACAACCCGAGACAGAAGGCAGAGAGGCAGAGGGGTGGAGAGGCGGTGTGAGAATAAGCCCTTACACAAATGCGAGGATCATTACTTGCGCGATGAGGATGCGCAGGAAGACGATAAGCGGATAGACCGTCGAATAGACCACTGCCGGTTGGTCACTATCACTCAACGAGGAGGCATACGCCAAAGGAGGCGCATTCGTGTGCGAACCCGCTACTAAACCCACTACCGTTAAGTAATTGACTTTCTTAGCCATCATCACACACCCTACCACCAACGGCGGTACAATCGTTATCAAAGAGCCTGCCACAAGGAAAATCAATCCGTTTGCCGATAAGACGGTATCAACAAACTGCCTTCCTGCCGTCAGTCCAACACTGCATAAGAACAGGCACAGACCCACTTCCCTCAACATCAGATTAGCGGAATAAGTCGTATAAGAAATCAGTTTGAACTTATACCCAAAAGCACCAATACAGATAGCCACAATCAGCGGTCCGCCGGCGATGCCCAGCCTTGCAGGCATAGGCAGATTAGGCAAGTAGATAGGCATAAATCCTAATGCGATACCGAGCGCAATACCCAAGAAAATCGTGATGATATGCGGTTCGTTCAGTTTCTTCAAGGTGTTTCCTAACATCTGCTCCGCTTTTTGGATATTCTCAAGCGGACCCACCACCATCACACGGTCACCCACTTGTAACACAAGGTTTGGCGTAGCCAACAAGTTCACACCCGCACGATTGACACGCGTGATATTCACACCATACGCCTTACGCAAGTGCAGATCCCCTATTTTCTTACCGTTGATACTACTCTTGGTAACCACAATTCGTCTCGACACCAGACCCTTATCATCGTCCTTCCACTCGAACTCTGTGGGTTCACCAATCATCATCTGGAACGCTTTTGCGTGCTCCTCTTTAGTGAGAACGAAGAGGATATCCCCTACCCTCAACTCCGTCTGTCCATCGGGGAAGAGGAGTTGTCCCTCGCGCGTGACGCGCGAAATAATAAAAGGTGTAGTGAGTCGGTGACTCAGTTCCGCCATCGTCAGTCCATGCACTTGCTCATTGGTCACGCGCAGGGTCATCATCACCGGTTGTTCGTCCTCGTGCTGCGCCTTAAGCAGCTGTTCTTGCTGCTTGACATCCACTTTGAAGAAGACCTTAAGCAACACCATCACTAACATCGTTCCCAACACACCCACAGGATATGCCACCGCATAACCGAGGGAGATAGGATCGCTATTCCCCAACTGATCTAACGCCTCTTGCGCTGCACCTAAAGAGGGTGTCGAAGTGACCGCACCCGAGAGCACACCCACTAACATAGGTAGAGAAATAGAAGGGCTGAAAGGCTGAGAGGCGGAGAGGCTATTGATGATATAAAACAACGCTACCGTTGTGCCCGTGCCTAAGATAGCTATGAGCACCGCTAAAGCGTTCAGTTTGAGTCCACCATGCTTGAACGACGAGAAGAAAGAGGGTCCGACTTGTAAGCCCACCGAGTAGATGAAGAAGATAAGTCCCAGGTTCTTGAGCACATCCATCACCATTTCGTCTGTGGGTAGATGGAGGTGTCCTACCGCCAATGCCACAAACAAAACAAACACCACACCGAAGGATATGCCTCCGATTTTAATCTTCCCTAAGGCCATCCCAAGGGCTATCACGATAGAGAACAGAAAAATCGTTCCCGCTATCGCATTTTCAGTAAAAAGTTCCATTAACCCGTTCATAATCGCTGCAAAGTTACACAAATTTATTGATTTATGCAAAAATATTTGGATATTTGGTACATTTTTTGTACCTTTGCAAGACGAAATGCGCAAAATCCTCTCCATATTGCTTTTTTTGCCCTTCTGTTTGATGGCTCAGGAGGTGACACACGTGGTTCATTCTAATATCGCGACCTTGCGTATTCGCACGCTCCAAGAGGCGCAGGAATATACCCGTACTGCCACGCGCCCATTTCTTATTCTTGACGGGGAGAGCATAGACGGCTCTGATCCGGCTAACACCTTGGAAATCAGTTTCGACGAGCTCAGCCATGACCCGAAACTATACACTTATACAGTCACGCACCTCAATGCGAACTATATGCCCAGCGACCTAATGAGTAGCGAGTACCTCAGCGGTTTTACCACGCAGGACATCAACACCTACGACTATTCGCTCAATACGCAGCAACTCTATACGCACTACTCGTTCACCTTCCCCAACAGCGACATGCAGATTACCCATTCGGGTAACTATGCGATAACGATTTACGAGGATGGCGACCCCGAGAATGTGGCTGCTGTGGCGGTGTTCTCCGTTCTTGACCAACGCGTGAGTGTGACAGGACAAGTGCTGTCGAACACCGTAAAAGAGTTCTCCGGACATTATCAACAGTTGGACTTATCCGTCACTTTCCCTGCCAACACGCGCAACGAGGAGTATTTCATTGCCGTACAGCAGAATGGGCGTTGGGATAACTTCGTCTTTGCCCCTACTCCCTCCTATCGCGAGTCGAATAAACTCAAATGGATCAACCACGCTCAACTCGTCTTTGAGGGAGGAAACGAGTATCGTCATTTCGATACCTACTCCGTCTATTATGCAGGAACGGGCGTGGATCGTATTCGTTACGACCAAGGCGAGTATCACGCGCTTTTGGACATAGATCGTTCCCGTCAACAAGGTGTCTATACCCATCGCTACGACGCTAATGGTCAGCGTCTTGTTAATGCGGAACGCACACAGGATGTCGATACCGAAGCCGAATACATGTGGGTACACTTCGCGCTGCCCGTTGAACAACCGATGATGAATCAGACCTTGTATGTGGGTGGCGACGTTTTCTATAATCGTCTGACGGCGGAGAACCGCATGAATTACGATGCCGAGAACAAGATGTATTGGCTCAACGCCTACATCAAACAAGGCGGTGTCGATTATCAGTTCTGGGCTGTCAATCACAGAGATAACAATAAAATAACCCTCCGGCAAACCGAAGGGTCATTCTGGCAGACGGAAAACGAATATACCGTTTACGTCTATTATCGTCCGCTGGGCGCCAGAGCCGACGAACTGGTCGGGCTCCAACGCATCTATTCGCGGTAATTAGCTTTTCTGTTCGGGTTCTACATCCTCATCGTAGTAGTACTGATACGGCTTCTTCAACTCCTTATGCGTGAGCTGACTAAGGAGCTTTTGCAGGTTGCTAATATGCTTATGCACGTGGTGGCTGCCATGTCCGCCATAACCGTAGCCATAGCCGTAACCGTAGCCATAACCGTAACCATATCCGTAGCCATAACCATAACCTTGACCTTGGTAGTAGTTGTGCTTGTGGTCAGACGGGATATCGGACAGTACAATCTGAATCTTATCCGGAGTGTCAATCACATCAGACAGTTGTTTGAGGGATTCCTTACAGAAGTTACGGTTGGTCTGCATACAACGTATCACGTACAAGCACACATCCACTTGTTCGAGCAACGCATACGCATCCGGCACCAGACCGATAGGCGATGTATCAATAACTACAAACTCGTAGTTCTCGCGTAACCACTGTACCAGTTCCGTCATCTTATCCGAGTGGATCAACTCACCCGGGTTGGGCGGGATATTTCCGGCACGCAAGAGGTCGAAACCAAAATCCGTTGGAACCAGCATGTCGCTGATCTCGCAGTCGCCAATCAAGTAGTTCGATAGACCTTTACCATTCTCCACACCTAATTTTGTGTGCAGGTTCGGCTTACGAATATCCAAGTCCACCAAGATGGTCTTCTTGCCCATTACGCCATAGAGTGCAGCCATATTCGAGCTAAGGAACGTCTTACCATCACCTGACTCGGTGGAAGTAACCATGATGACCATGTTCGACTTACGCTTTGTGATAAACTCTAAGCGATGGCGTATAGACCGTAACATCTCCGCATAACTGGACTTAGGCATTGATCTGACTAAAGTCGGGTTCTGCGAACGAACATGACGGAGGGCACCAATCATGTGGAACTTCGTTAGCTTCTCAATATCTTTTGACGTGCGCACTTTGTTATTGAGCAGTTCGCTTAAGATAATCAGCACTAACGGAATGAGCAAACCGATTACCACAAACGTGGTGGTGGTGCGTTTCTTATCTTTGTTGTTCACCACATTGGTTGTTCTTGCCTTATCCAAGATGGCGTTATCAGGAGTGTTAGAGGCTTTCTGAATCTCAGCCTCGGCACGTTTCTGAAGGAAGAACGTATAGTAGTTATCGTCGATACGGTAGTTGCGCTCGATAGCAATCATCTGCAACTCTTTCTCCGGTAACATTTGTATTTCTTTTTCCACTTGAGCGTAACGCTCTTGCAGGTCTTTCTTCTCTATCTCCAACGAGATGCGCATGGAGTTAACCACCTCGTTGATGGTTGCCTTTACGTTTTCCAGATCTTTCGTGAACTTAGCATAGTAAACGTTTTTCTCCGTCAACTCGCCGCGTTGCATGCGCAATTCGTTAAACTGCGTCACGAGTTGCATCAGCATCGGTTCCTCTAATCCTAAGGACGAGGGAGCAATCACGGCACCCGATTCGATGTTCGTTTGCAGATAGTTGGTGAGGTAATCAAAGTACATCTCACGCAGGCGGAGTGTCATCGTTTGTTGGTCATACTCGGTCACCTTACTCATCAATGTTCCGGCGTACGAGCTAACGTCCACGAACTTATTCTCTTGCCTAAACTGGGTCATCTCGCCCTCACTGATCTCCAATGATTGCTGCAAGCCAACGAGTTGGCTATTGATAAACTTAATGGTGTTCTCCGCCACCTCATTCTTCTGCTCAAGGTTTTTCTGTAAGTAGATACGTACTAAGTTATCAATGAAGTCTCTATCTCGATCCGGAGTCGGTCCTACAAGCGCAATACGCAATACCGTACTCCCTTCCGTTTCGAGACTAAGTTGCATCCTTCCCATAAACTCATTGATAATTCCATCTCTTGTGCGGAAACGGAAGTAAATCTTTCCCGTAAAGGGTTCCTTGTTATGCACCACAATCGTAAAATGGTCCGTCACGATAGGAATATCAAATTCGCCCGTCACATCTAACGAGCGGTCTTTATCAGTTGAACAGATTTGGAAACGATTATCCGATAGCATTCGTAGTTCATACAACATGTTTCCGGATTTCTCGCCTACGACTAAACGGTTAATCTCAATCGGTGAGTCAGAATACTTTTGACGAGTCTTAAACCGACCTTTCGTAATGTACTCTGTCATCAATTGAGGCATCGAATCCACTACCCTACCTATCAAGTCGTATGAAGCGATGATGATCTGCTGGTTGTGTAGGTTCTTCAGCCCCGGATCGACACCAAAGCCATTCAGCAACGCAGAGTTTTGCCCCATTGAGCCGGCAGTCTCTTTGATGATAATCGTACTATGCGTGTAATGACTCGGCAGCCAACGACGATTCTTAATCATCGCTACGCCTAAGGCGATAGCAGCACCTAACACGAATAGATACCAGTAATGCAAGAATCGCATGAGCCACTCCATGATGTTGAAGTCCGACTGCTCCTCTTCTTGCGCGTCTTGTGGGTTCTGACCATAATTACCATAGTTACCATAATTACCGTAATTACCATAATTACCGTAATTACCATAATGGCCATAATTACCATAATGGCCATAATGACCATAATGGCCATAATTGGCATTGCCTTGCGGGATGTAATTGCTATTCCCGCTCTGTGTATAATCTTTGTTTGAGTCCATAATCTTATTTTCCAAATAGTACCGCGAAGTTTAATGCCGAAATCAACAATCCGACAGAGGACGTAATCAGTCCTAAAAAACCTGTGTACGAGTCCACTTTGACAAAACTATCCTTTGTGCGTGCCACATAAATGACATCGTTGGGATAGACATAGTAATATTCCGAATTAACAATCGAATTTGTACGGATATCAAATTCCAGCACTTCGGGTTCCTCGTTCGTCCTTGGGCGAATGATACGCACATGTTTGCGGTCACCCGAGTTCAATAGGTCGCCCGACATCGCCAAGGCTTGGAAGATGTTCATCTTCTCGCGATAGATACGATAGGTACCCGAACGGATATCTCCTATCACGGTGAATGTCTTGTTGTATAACGCTAACTTCACATCCGCATCCGGAATGATTGTGCGGAACGCCGCTTGCAGCGTGTCTTGCGCTTCGCGCTCCGTCAGTCCCTCCAGATGAACAGGTTTGAGGAAAGGTATATCCACCGTTCCGTCTTGATAGATACGATACGTCACCGCGTAGTTCGACCCAACGGATACATTGTTCGTCCCTAATGTCTTCGCGAGCGTCTCGTCCATCGTGATAACACGGTAGATAATCTCATCATTCACCTGCAACCGATAGGGCTCATATTCGGTCTTCTCGTATTGCGGTAACTTGTTCTGCTTCGTAGGCTCTTGTAAAAGACCGATCGCCTTATGACCGTAACATCCGGTCAGCACCACACTCGTCATCAAAACGACGAGGATCTTATTTACTTGCTTTCTCATCATTTTGAAGATTTAGGTTTGTTAACGTGGTTAATTCCTGTATTCACTAACGTGTAGATAAACACGCCGAACGAGATTGTCGCAGCGACTACACCCACCGCCGTACCGGCAGAATTGATGCGGAACGACTGCCCTTTGATTTTCCTTATATAAATAATATCATTAGGCTCAATATAGTAAAACTCCGAGTTGATAATGTCTTTTGAGCGAACATCGAACGTCTTGATGATCGTCTCCCCATTCTTCTCGCGGATAAGTTTGATTTGCGACCGATCGCCAAACTCGTTGATATCTCCCGCTTGGGCGAGAGCCTCAAAGATGGTCATCTTCTCCTTCGTAATGGAATATCGCCCACTCTGCTCACCGATGATAGAGTACATGCGACGCACCACATTTACTTCTACGGAAATCATTTGATACCCTGGAGTCTCTTGCAATAACTTAGACAACTCATCCTCTAACTTCAGTTTCACCTCGCGGGTCGTGAGACCGAGCACTTGTACATCGCCAATGGTCGGGAACTGGATATTACCGTTTTCGTCCACGAGATACGAATATAACTCGTATGAACCATACTCATTTTCATACTGCTGCTGTTGACCACGCATATAGGAACTGTTCGAGCCACTGGCATTGTATATCTTCATGATTTCCTCGTTTAAGGAATAGACATACACGTAGATACGGTCTCCTTCACGCAACTGATAGTCCTCAAAGGTCAACGTATCGGCATACGCGGGAATCTTTTTATCCGGCTCCTGCATATAGTTCACCTTCTTCGACGTCACACACGACATCATCGCAATCGCCAGTACCGATATTAAAATTATTTTACTTCTCATATTATCTAGTATATCTAGTTCGTCTAGTTTATCTAGTCCTGCGAGGGTTATCTCCTCTCGTCCCATCCAAACGGGTGTTTGGCTAATGGTAACTTCGCCAATGGATGATAATCGCCTACCAGTCCGATAGGTTCCGAGCCTCTGATCTGGCTCACAATCTCAATGCAAGGTCTTGCCTCGGCAATACGGAAACCGTCGCCGGCTAAGATACGCTTGTAACTCTCGGTGTGTAACTCCGTGAATCCTTGCGAGAACTCAAACTCCTCGCCATCGATGTTCAGCGTACGATAGGTGCGTTTCTCTCCTTGTACCGCATTCGCGGGCAGACAATCCGCATTGATACTAAGGAAATAACGCACGCGCGCCTGCTTGAGCTCGAGATAACCGGCTACACGGTCAAAACTCATCACGTGCACGATGTTCTTCTGCACCGGACCAAAGATCCATTGCAGCATATCGTAAAAGTGTACACCGATGTTCGTTGCCACACCACCCGACTTATGCACATCGCCTTTCCAAGACGAGTAATACCATTTACCGCGAGAGGTGATATAGGTTAGGTCCACATCGTAAATCTTGTCTTTCGGACCATTTGCCACTTTCTTCTTTAGGTTCGCAATCGCCTCGTGCAAACGCAGTTGCAGGATCGTATAGGCTTGATGACCCGTCTCGTTCTCTAACTCTACGAGATTATCAATGTTATACGGATTGAGCACCAATGGTTTCTCACAAATCACGTTCGTGCCTAAACGCAAGCCGTAACGGATAAACGCATCGTGCGTGTAGTTCGGCGTACAGATAGACATCCAGTCTAAGGGAGTGTCGGTGCGCATCTGCTTACTGCAAAAACGGTCAAACTGCTCGTTCTCCGTAAAGAAAGAACAATTAGGGAAGGACGAATCCAAACGTCCTACCGAATCAAACTTATCGTAAGCCACCATCAGATCGTTTCCCGTATCTGCAATGGCTTTAATATGGCGCGGAGCAATATAGCCTGCCGCACCGATAAGAGCAAAATGTAATGGGTTATTCATATAAAAAAAGTATCTTTGTAATCAAATGAGCGTGCAAAGATACAATTTTTTTTTCATATATACAAATAATTTGTATATTTTTTTACGCACTGTGCATTTTTCCGAACAAAATTGATCGAATTGTGAGCCAAAAGTACTTCCAATCCGTCCGAAATGGGTGTTCAAAGTATTCATCCAGGTACTTATTCTCACAGGCAAACAAGGCCTCAAAATCGTTCGGGTGGTCGATATAGAAGGGGGGTATCAATCCGGGTTTGCAACGTGTACGTTTTTCTTGTAACTCGGGCGGATACTGACTGAACATCGTCTTACTTAGCGGGCGAACGCCCACTAACTTACAGTCGCCTTTGAGCCAGTTAAGCAACATCGGCAGTTCGTCTAACCAATACTTACGCATCACCCTACCCCAACTCGTTATTCGGAAGTCACGATCGCTCTTGTCTTTGATGTTCATTCCGCCGTTCTGATCAAACACATATTGCTGTATGTATTCCGCATACGGGTGCATCGTGCGCATCTTGTAGAAAGTAACCATCTCCTTATTTTTACCTACGCGCGCTAACTTAATCAGCGGACCATACACTTTCATCTGTTCTTGCGGATAGGGTTGCGACCGACGACGCGCAAACACATACACGATATGACCACTCGGCACTTCCTCAATGACTTCAAACCCGCAGTAATAAAGCCGTCCTAACACTTCCGTACGACTGAGCATGCGTTTCTTACCCTTCGTCACATCGTAGTACAACCGACTGCTCAACATCAGTCTCGGTATCACGCGCTTCAAAATAAACCAGAACGTATAGACGATATAGTTGATTCCTTTCGGATAGCGACTCAGAATCTTTGACTTGATATACTCCTGCGGACGATAACAGCATACATAGATGCCTTCATCCGGCAACTTCTGATTGACGATACAGAAACGCTTATTGATTCCTTTCGCATCGTTGAGCAGCGTTAGATCTACCAACGTACTATACTCATAATCAGGCAACTGCATAAACGAGAACCGATTCTGATTTGCTATCACTTTTGTCTGCCTGCTATCCAAGTGCGCCTTCGTCAGTAATAACTGATAATCCTCCTCCGTCGTCAAGGATAGCACCGCTTGATGGATTGTCTCTATCGCTTCGGGAGAGCGCAGTTCTGCTTGTCTTTTGACTTGAGCATTCTCTCGCTGCTCAATCGTCATCACGGGTACAGTCAGACTCTGCGCATATTTCCAATAGTGTTTGATGAGGATAATCACCGAATCCATGATGGCTACCAGACCCGTTGTCCAAGCCGCTACGGCGGGCGATAGTCCCATATTTATGCGTGGAAGAACGATATACCCAAGGGCAATAATAATGCCCGTGGTTGTAACCATCGCCAACATCTCTTGCCACCACCAACTCACTTTATACGACCGGTACTTCTGCATCGCTAAGTTCAGTAGTGCCCATATTACCGCCATAATGACGAACATCACCACATATGCTCCAATGCTGGATTTGGAAGCAATCAATCGCCATAAAACGCAGATTACGGACGCTATTGTCCATAATATCACATCACTTAGTATTCTTCGCCACATAAACTCGTTTAATTATGTTTTTTAAGGTTTGCATTATCATCTCTTTCACCCACGCCAAAGGTTTATCCGTCCATCGTTGCGGATGAGTCGTAATCATCACTTGTTGAGGGAATCGCCCCTCTTGAATGGCGCGTATCACATCTTCTGTGCGATGGTACACCAAGCCCTGCGCCGTCCATTGGTCTTGATACTGAGGAATCTTATCGCGCACACTCACTTTGTATCCGTCCCAGCAACGCCCCGTATCGGTTAGATAGAATGTTTGACTAAAATCCACATCGTAATAGGGTTCCCCCAAGATACCTTCTTTCTTGTAGTCGTATTTCTCCCATAGTTTGCGCCCATCCCAAGGACTGGTTGGTGCTCCGTGCATACAGATGGTGCGAACAGGGTAGAACGTGCGGAAATAGGCTAACCACTTATCGAAATGCGCTTTCGCTTGTTTCGCATCGCCGTGACAGAGGGACATATCCTCATAGTGGTACCCTATCTCGTGCCCCAAGCGTACAATCTCCTGTATCACCTGAGCATCATTGCTCTCCGGCACTACGCGGAAATAATACGATGCTCGTATCCCTTTCTTCGCCTCTATCTGTGCCGTTGCCAAACTGTTCTTCGGCTTCTTATCCACATCGTGACGCAGCATCACCATCCTCTCCGCCTTTAGCGAGCTCTGCTCGCGCGCCTCCCCGAAGGGGATAAACGCATAGCCTGCGGCAAGCAACTCGTCGAGCAATCGCTCGTACATTTGTAAGGTAAAATCTTTCATTATCGTAATTATCGTAATTTGCCTAATACACTTTCTGCCAAAACCATAATCGGGTGTACGGCTCTTATTCCCGTTCCATCCCAGATCTGTTGCCTACACGATGTCCCGGGTGCAGCGACCATTGTCTTCCTCGCGCACCCTACTCCTCTACTCCTCTCCACCTCTACCCCCAAAGCTCGACGCAGTGTTGGGAACAGCACCAGTTCCCCTATCGCCATTGACATCTCGTAATGCCTCT
>JAZQOG010000016.1:0-112085 GCA_045627765.1 Paludibacteraceae bacterium
TCGTTCTTTGCGTCTTGCACGCGCAAAGGACCGATAAAAGAATAATAAATATAAAATATTTTGTCTTCATAACTTTTTAACTCTCAACTATTAAACTTCTCTAAACTCTAAACTCTCAACTCTCAACTAAGAGCGATAGCGGTAATGGTAATCAATTCCAAGCAGTGAACCTACAAACGTGAGGGTCTCACCATAGGCGACGAGCACGGAATAGTGTATCTCGCCTTCGGGGGGATAAGCGAAGCCCAAGAAAAGCAGTACAATGCCTGCAAGACAAAGGGCGGTTGCAATCAGTAGTTGTATGAGACTGTTTCGGTTCATAGTTAGGGTTTGGTTTTTAGTTTTGAAAGATAGAGGGATAATCAGTCCCCCTATCCCGAAATCGAGGATTATTCCTCCTCGGGTGCGCCACCGCTGCCCATGTGGTTGAGATCCCACTTTGCGCCTTCGGTCTTCCACAAGTACGACGTGAACGACTTGTAGTTGTCGCGAACGGGAGCGTAAGCCATGTAAGCTTCAGCCAAATCGTCGGGGTCGGTCTTGATAGCCTTAACGGCTAAGCGGACAGCCTTAAAGCGAGTTTGAGCCTTGGTCTCGTCGGCGCTGTAAGGATTCTCCGTGAGGTCTCGGCTATTGCACTGCTTGCCGGTCCACATCTTGTCTTTCGACACACCTTTCTTACCAAGGTTGATGATGAACTTACTGTGACCGCAAACTTTGCCGGACAACTGCTCAAAGGGTTCCATTAATTTTACTACTTTAGACATAATAGTTTAGGTTTTATGACCGCCTTCGGCTGAAAGACCGCTTCGCTGAAAGACCGTTTCACTGAAAGACCGGTCTTCGACCTGAAGGACAGTCGGGTTTAAGTTTTTGACTTCATCCTTTCTTTAGGCTCGGGGATGATTTACGAGTGAGGGGTTAGTCGTTGTCCTCCTCGGGGGTGATGAGGTCGCCGTTAGCGTCGTACTCGTCGTTCCATTGCTTCCAAGCGAAGCCGAACAACGAACCAACTTTGAACTGACTCTCGTACGCCTTACGGATAGCCACTTGTTCCTCAGTGGGAGTGCCACTTGCCGGAACGGCTAAACGAGTGCGGATAGCCGCAGATACTTTCGCAAAGCGAGTGCGTTTCGCCACTTGGTCGGTAGAAGGCTCGCCCTCGAAGGGGTTGCACATCTTCCCGGTGTAGGTTTTACCCGTGCGTTTGTTGGTGCGGAAATACACATCGCTGTGCTCACACACTTTCTTGGACATCGACTTGATAGTCTCCAAAGGTCTGATTAATGCCATAGTTGTTTAGGTTTTTAAAGGAGTAAAGAGTAAGGACAAAGGACAAAAGACTATCTTGTCTTGTCTGCGCAGGGCAAGTCGGTAGTATAAAGTCTTTGCTCCTTATTCCTTGTTCCTTGTTCAACAATTACTTTTCGGGTTGTTTCTTTTAATACGTCTTCCCTTTCCGTATATCTCGATGAACCTTGCTCGGGCGGCGAGTTGTGCAGGTGTGGGTTTGCGTTTGCGTGTCGGGCAACGTTTGAGGTACATCCTACCGGTTCGTTTGTTGTGGCAAAAATAATATCGCTCGTTCACGTTCTCGGGGTTAATGCCGGATACTACACCACTCATCAACTCGAAAGGTTCTTTAAGTTCAACTATCATTGCGGTTCTTGTCAAATCGTTCCATCTTCGGGAACTTGGGTTTATATTGCTCAAACGCCTCATTGAGTGCTGCGTTATAGTGTTTGATTTCGGTGCCACACTCTACCACTGCCATCGCCATCACCACGTTTTTCAGTCTCGGGTCGTGGTTACTTAGCGGTTCAAGTCCCCCTATCCCCGTCCACGCACAAACTTTCGTAAGGTACCCTTTAGGATCGTTACCGTCCTCTGCGGGAGCCCATCGGTTGATGATGGCAGTAAGGGTGTTGAGTCTCTTGGCAAGGATATAGGTATTTCCGATGAGCTTAAAGGCAGCGAGGAAGCCCTGGTACATAAACTGAAACTGCTCAAATTCTCCGTCGTTGTTTGCCTCTTTGGGGTACTTGCCAATCCAATTATTATGCTCGTTGATACGGATATTAAGAGGATTGCAGTTGCGTATTCCGCGAGGTGTATCCAAATTTTTGCTTTTGGGTTCATAGTGGTTAGGTTGTAAAAAGTTTTCCATATATTTTTTTTTGATTAATGAGTAAGGACAAAGGACAAAAGACTAAATACTACAGGTCGGTACAATGGTAGTCGAAACATTTTAGTCCTTGCTCCTTGTTCCTTGCTCCTTGTTCCAATTTTCAATTCACGGTGCAAAGATACAACATTTTATATCGGTTTGTCAAGCGATTAGGTGAATAAATGCAAAAAAGGGGTAATTTATTCACCTGCGGGCATAAATGGGCATAAAAAAGCAAGGGAGAATCGGGATAGATACAAAAAAACCGCTCCGAGGATTCTCGAAGCGGTCGTGTATTTAGACAATTAAAATGTCAGTGATATTATTCAACAACAGTGCAGACCGGGCGGACGGATAGTCCGTAGTCGCGAAACTGTTTTTGGTTAGAAGACATGAGTACACTTCCGTCCTCATCGAGCGGATTAAAGAGGAGATAAAACGCCCAATCCGCGTAATTCTCGTGGAGCGAAGAGGACCAGTAGAAGCCGTCCTCACCATCCATTTTAAGCTCCGATTCGGAGCGCTCGCCGGAAGCGGGCAAAAAGATGGAGTTGTCGTTGTGCTTGCTTGTGACAAGAGAACCCTTCACTCCTGTATTATTGTAGTTCTCTTGCCATACCCAAGTGCAGTTTTCCGTGTTAGTCAATTCATCCCATTCTGCCTCGGTCGGCATGCGCCAATTGCCTCCCCAATTAACATGGGCTGCATCGTCTTCCGGTTCAAGAGTATCCTTATTATCCACCTCCCCGTGTACATTTGTTATAACGGTGCTTATATACTTAACGAAATACTTTGTTAGAGTGATGTCATTAGTATTTTCCGTATAAATGCACCATTTGTACGTATTCCAATGATAATACTCTTTGGGACTTGTTTCTCCCCAAGCGAAATAATCGCCATAGCCTTCGGGCGTGGTAGCTCCTAAATTGCAGGTTGCCCATTTAACACTCAAACCAAGGTCAACGTAAGTAGGCACATATTTTGCAGGCATATTCAAGCACTTGCCGGCGGTGAAGGTTTGGGCAGCAGAGGTAGCGAAGGAGCATATCTTGGCAGGTTCATCGGCATAGTCATATATCTCTACCTCAAACTGATACTCACCTGCAGGAACTACCATATAGAAAGGAGTAGCCTCGACAGCAGTAGCACCAATCGTTTTACCATCTGTGCAAGTGAGGGTATAAGATTCGGCAGGCTCGGCGGTTATATTCTTGAACACAATCTTGCCAACGGTCATATCTGTGCCATAGAGGTTGAGTTGCAGCATTGCATATTGAGCAGTAAGGGTAGCAAGTTTACCTAATGTGCAGTCTGTTGCCGTAAAGAGCATCTTGTCGGCAGGGATAGTCTTGTCTGTTGTATATTCCTGTGCGCTCAAAGCGGGTTCCTCAATAGGATACTGAATATCAAACGAGCTACCGGCAGCAGGCATCTCACCTGCGAACTCGCCGTCAGCCGTTCCTTCACCGGAAATCAGCGTAAACTCGGCAGTAGCTTCACCTACCTTTACTAAAATCTTATCGCCCTCTTCCCAAGTGAAATCGATTTTACCGACGGTGGTATTATCCACACCGGCTACTCGGTTAGGACCTTGTTGAGCACCGGTACCGATGGTCAACGTTACTTTTTGTCCTTTCTCAAAGGGAGTACCTTCGGGAGCGTTCTCGACAATGTTATCGTTCTTGTTGCAGCCAACGAGTACTAACAGCGCAGCTGCGAAATACATTAATTTCTTCATAATAGATAAATGCTTAATGATGATTGATTACCATGCTCCATCGGTTTTTTCAATGGATTCTAAACTTGCAACAGGTGAATATCCCGGACCGGGAGCGCTTGCGCAGACAATGCTGCTGTTGATGACTTGGAGAAGCGTCGTCTGAGGTTGATTGTAATGTTTCATATTTGTAAATATTAAATATTTGCACAAATTTGGATGCAAAGGTACGACTTTTTTTCGATATATGCAATTTTTTTTGCAGATAAGTGCAATTTGCAGCCGAAAAGGCATAAAAAAGGCATAAAAAACCACCAACCGAGTGGCTGGTGGTGAAAAGTTATATCTATGTTAATAGTCTATATTCTTAACTTTAAAAGTTAATCATATATGAGTTAGGATGGCAGTCTAAGAGTAGTAGATGTGTAGCCATTCTTGGTAGGCGTGATTGACGTTGTTATAAGAGGGATACGTAAATATATGAGATATTGCCCACTCGAGCATTTGTTTCGTCTTGGCTAACTTGCGTTGCGTCTCTTTTTCTTGCTCGGTGCGTGCTTCGGTCATCAATGCTTTGCGGCGTTGATAGAGTTCATAATCCGCTTCAAGGCGCATAAAGATATGGGCAGGTACTTGTAATACCTCCTCTAACACTAAGGCTGTGTCTAAGGTAATCGGGCGTTTGCCACTTATTATTTGATTAAACATAACAGGATTCATCTTGAGAATATCGGCACAATCTTTTTGTGTCATGTGTTGCGCTTGGAGTGCTAACTTGATGATAGAACCGGGAAGGATCGGTTCTATTTGTTCTTCGTCGGGAATAGTCTGATCTTTGAATCGCTTTTTGGCGTATGCTAAAGTCAAGCAATCGGCTTGGTCATAGACAAGATGGTTACTTACGTGAGCTAATTCGATGATGTTCTTCAGGTCGAGCGGAGTGCCTAATGTCTTCTTTGCTCGCTTGTTAATCCAATAACTCTTCCAACCTAATTTTCTACTAATTTCCTTTTTCATAGTATTTATCGTATTTTTATATTCTTAACTTTAAAAGTTAATCATATATGGTTTTGATGATGAGTGCTTATATACTTAACTTTAAAAGTTAATCATGAAAGCGAGTGCAAAGGTAAGGAAAAAATATGACATATGCAAATAAAAAGTGTGACTTTTTGCAAAAAACGCTCATTCCCAATCCCAACACACATAAATAAACCACCAACCGAGTGGCTGGTGGCTAAATAAAAACGAACGTTTTAATGAGTATAAAAGAGAGGTTATTTGAAGGCTTGACAAGCAGCGTCGTAAAAGTCTTTTAGGTTCTCGTTGGCGACACCTCTATCAAATTTGCTTTGTAGATAGGAGATATCCCAAAGTTTTTCAAAGGGTTTCCACCTAAATTTAAGACCTAACTTATATCCCATTCTCTCTGCAATAATGGCTGCTTGCTCTTTAGTCATTTCGGGCATTAGTTGTAGGTCTTTATTTAGCCATCCTTTTTCGATGGCGATTTCCCACAGTTGCCAAGCGCGGTCAGTGTTTAGTTCCGCAGGGATATTGGAAATAACTTCTTCTATAACCTCTTTTGCTTCCTCAATCTCTGTTTTCTTGGAAGCATACACATTTTGTTCTTCTATATAAGAACCAATAGAAATGTGACAATTTGTTGCAAATATAGGCATATTTCATTCATCTAAAAAGACGTGGGCACTTTTTACAAGACCTTTTCGCGCGGTCTGGACTCCGAATCAGAAGATTTTGTAATAGCCACCCACGTCGCAGTTTGTACTACGATTAAGTGACCTCCCCTGATTGTTTGATTGTCCAGATCGCGCGAAAGGATGTCTATATTTCTATGTCAGTTTATTTGCTGATGAGAGTATTTACATTCACACTACTCCCATTAACATGCATCTCATTTACATTGATTACATTTGGATTCAGTTTCCCGGCAGATTTCATTTCATTACAAGAACGGCAAAGCATTTGTCCATTTTGTAACTCCGTTTTTCCACCTTTCGACCAAGGAACACAATGATCTGCCTCCATTTCCGAGAGTTCAAAATGCTTATGGCAGATAGGACATATACCTCCTTGTGCCTCATACATCTTTAACTTTTGAGCAGGTGTGAATGCTCTAATATTGAGGTATTTGTCTTGTCCGCTTAATAAATAAAGAATAATACCTTTTTTATTAGTTACATCGTCATCTAACAATAACTCTTGTATTTTCTTTTCTAATATATCCGAGTTTAGAGGGAACTTGTGATATTCATTATATAATTCTCCCCAATCTTGACTTTTTAATATTGGTCGATTAACAGGGAATGTCCTGCGTACCCAATCTATTATTTCTTGGAAATAGAGCCACAAAGCATTTGCGTCTTTGTCGTGTTGGTGAATAGCCATATATTCCTCTATAGATGGAACTCCATCTTTTTGCGCTGCCCAATCAAGAACTTGCTCCAATAATAGTTGCCGGTTAGGGTCACCTGATACAAGACCATCATTTTTTAGACTTGCCACGCAATTACGCTTACTGAATTTCCTTTTCGCATCAGTTAGCCAAGGTCCTGTATAAATAGCGTTACGTAGTTCTTGATTTGTTAAAACTTTTGTGGCGATATTGATAATCTTAAACCACTCTAATTTTTCTTTATCGGTTCCCTCACAGAAATATATTTGCAGTTTATAATCTAAAAACTGATCTTGTTCCTCTTTGGTTAAAGTCTGAAAATAGATAGATTCTATCGAATATTGCTTTCCGTAATATTGACAGATGGACATAGTCCGTTGCTGTCCGTCGAGCATTTCATACGTTCCGTCCTCATTTACTGCCCAATACATTACGTTGATTGGGTAGTTCTTTTGAATAGACCTAATGACCGCTACTTCATCTTTTACGTCATAGATAAAGTTTCTTTGATACTTAGGTCTAACATTTAATAGACCGTGATAAGCAACGACACCTTCTTCGTCGTTGTCTGCGTAGCCATCCACTAAATCGCGAATGGGAATTTCATGTATAGTTATTTCCATGGTTATTGTTTTTTACGAATAAAAATTCTTGAATACACTTTCTCTCGCAATCCATTTTTTACGATTACACCACTTGCATTTAGGTCATACGTCCCACTTTTATTAAATTTGTCTTTATATGCTTTTTTACACTCCTCTGTTGTATAAACTCTTGTTTTAAGATGATACAAGTCTTTATTTTCAGATATTCCAAGAATCTCAAACTGCTCAGGACAATATTTATCTAAAAAAGTTATAGGTACACCTATAATACCATCATAATCAAGAGGTATATCACTTGTTTTACTAACATCTATCGCATCGTAATTCTCATATTTTGGGTACTCATCAGGAAGATAATGTTTATATAAATCTAATGGCTCATTTCTCTTTTTATGTTCCAAATTTGTAATCCAAGTAACACCAGACACTCTAATCATTCCTTCTCGGTGATCACTTGCTGTTGCATAATCTTCGTATTTGGTATTTATAAAATGACCTGCGCCACCCTTAAATCCATAACCCAGCCATATTTTATTATCCTTAACTAATGGAAAAATCTCTTTCGTTGCTAACGCATTTGTTGTACCTATAATAAGAAACTTTTTATCATATTTCATTAGTTGTGCAACATACTCTCTAAACAAAGAGAAAGGTGGATTGGTAACCACAATGTCTGCTTCTTGGAGTAGTCTTATACATTCGGGAGAACGAAAATCGCCGTCGCCTTTAAGGGGCATCGCTGTTGCCTGAATAGCTGTTATATCTAAGTTATTATCGTCTCCTCCTCTATAGTCTAACCAAACCGCGTGTTCGTCCTTATTCTCCGAAAACAACGTAGGTTGGCAATTCTTATAACAAGTGGTGATAAGTCGCTTTAGACCTAACTCTGCAAAATTACGGACAAAGTAAATAAAGAAATTGCTAACTTTAGGGTCATCGCAGTTACAAAGGACAGTCTTTCCTTTGAAATGTTCTTTATAATGCACGAGTTCCCTATTTATATCTTCCAATTGTGTGTAGAACTCGTCCTTTTTTGCAATCTTAGCCTGCTGTAAGTTTTTGTTTGGCATAGTATTTACTTATATTTTAACTTAATCTCCTTTAATATTGTTGTGTATAGTGGGGTTGAGGTGAACGGTCATTTGACGGACGGTGTCAGTACGCGTGGTGTCGGTGCTTGTAGTAGTGGTATCGGCAACAGTGCGCTTTGGTTGTTCGGCAAGGACAAATAATGTGATACCGAAGATAGCAAACAATGAGATAAAGACAAACTTTTTCATAATAATTATATAGTTTGTTATGATATAAGATATTTTACGAGTTTAATAATGCCGGAAATGGCGATAATAATTCCCCCCAACAACCATCCACATATTAACCTCTCTTTTATACTCATTAAAACGTTCGTTTTTATTGCTCAACTATTGAAATTCAAATTTGGCTGCAAAGATACTGAAAAAATTTCACATACACAAATTTTTCTGCATTTTTCAATCAAAAGTGGTGGACTATAGTCCGGACTATACCCAAATTCTGCCCAAGATTCTCGTTTTTTTGCAGTAATTTTGCAGCGAAATTCAGTGAAAGTGAAAGTGAAAGTGAATTTGGAACGATCAATAAACTAAAATATATGGAATACGATTTTATCAGTTTTAAGTTATGGCGGCAGATGAAAAATACTGCAATTTATATCAGCAAAAGTGGCGGGTGTATGACGAAGTCTCTGAGCAAAGGTATTTGCTATCCGAGAGTATGGGTAAGGAAAAATATTAATGGACACTCACATTATCCGATGTTTAGTCTAGGTTTGTATTGTCAAGAGCGTAACTTTTACCCCCATCGCGCGGTAGCTTTAACCTATCTTCCCAATCACGATTTATTCAAAAACCAAGTAGATCACTTGGACGGTAACATATTTAATAACCATCTCTGGAACCTTGAATGGGTAACTCCCGAAGAGAATATCCGCAGGGCGAAAGAGGCAAGAAAAAGAAAGGAGAAAAAACAATGAAACTTTTCAAAGTCCCAAACATGAGAATTGCCATCAATTTAGATGCAATTAGAGTAATTGACACTGACGACAATCCACAAGACGAAAACATTCCCGAAGATATGAAGGGAATGCCAATGGTAAGTATCCATTTAGCGGATGTAACACAAAACATCGCTTTTAAGAAAGTGGAAGCAAGAGACAGGTATTTTAACAAACTCGTCAAAGAAATCAATCAACAATGTACTCAATAACATTAGACGGCATCCCTATGTGGAGTGTGAACGGCATCAACTTCTTAACCAAGGAGGAAGCCGTAAAAGCAGAGCAAGAAATTTTAGCCGATTATGCCAAAGGTGGGCGATACTACGGCGACTAATAGACCACGAAAGTCTCTCACAGATTCCACAGATTTCTCAGATTTGATAATTTATTATACCTTTTTATTTTCGTTATGTTATCGTGAGCAAGCTCCCTTAACCTAACAAAAACTAAAAAGTAAAAGGAAGGTTCCTTCGGCAAGCCGACATCACCTTCCACGCTGTGCAAAACACATCGTAATAATAAATTATTGGGAGAAATTACACAGAAAGACAGATAGGCATCTGTGAAATGAACCTATAAATAATTTTTATTATTAAGTGTGCGTCAAAGCACACCGCAGTGTAGCAAAGCGGAACTGCGCCTACTATTGATTTATTTGATGGATGGGAGTTTACTCACAATCCGAGAATAAATAAATAAATAGGAGGAATAATAAAAAAGAAAATCAGTGAAATCAGTGAAATCTGTGAGAGATAAAAAATATTAACCAATAAAAACAATTACAATTATGCAAGTAAATTTAACTACGGCTACAGTAGAGCCGGTAATGACCAAGAGTCAAGAATTTGAAGTAGCACAAGCAATCGTGCGTGAAATGTCTTCCTTTCTTACACTTGAAGCCCTCGACAGGTTTGCGATGGCGAGACATTTAATGAACATCTCCGAGAATGTCAAGAACTTACTATCACAAGAGGCTTTAGCAGCCACCAAGTCCCTCATTGAGAACCACACCCCCGACGATAATGACCAACTTATCGCCATGAACAAACAGTTTACCTATAAGGGGAATAACTGGATTTACGTTGTCAAAGAGGAATACGACCAACTCGGTGAGCAGTGCCTATCCGATGGCACACGTGACCCGAACAGCGTAACTTACCACTCCTGCGAGATGGCACAACTCAAACTCAAAGAGGATAGTAAGGCACTAACGGCGCAAATGAACGGTTTGCAGGTTCGTATCCTCAACGACCACCCGAGACTGCTGCCGACGAATATCTCGGTAAGTTTAACATTGAAAAGTTGAAAGTGAAAGTGAATTATGGCAGATTTTAAACATTGCTTTGGATGTAGAAAAAGCGTATATGTGGACAATGTCCGTAAGGAGCATATACCATTTGGCGGAAAGGTGTGCCTTTACTGCTTTGAGTGTCACAAGTATAAGCATAAAAGAGAACTTGCAAACCCTCAATGCTTTGAGCCGGAAGACAAGCGCGATCCCTCTCCGTTAATGGAGAAAGATGCACGTTTAGATAGGGCGAAATACGTAAGTACAATGCAAGGGTAATCACGTGACCTGACCGCATGGTTGTCCCGATGAAACGGGAAAACCGTATCTAGGGAAAGGGTATTACAATCACGTGACCTGACCGAAGGATCACCGAAGGGTTACCGAAGGATTACCGAAGGGTCTTCGTAAAAAAGCTCAGATTCCGATATTTTTTGTGTGATTTTGGAATAAATTTTAAGTAAGATTTCTGAGCGAAGCGAAATAAGGAAAGTAAAGTGCTTAAAAGATTTCGAACGGATTTTAAGTAAAGATTTTGGCGTAAGATTATGTAAGTTCAGACTATCAAAGAAAATCCAAACTAAAAATCGTTTCTAAAATCGATTGACGACCTCCTTTTTTTGGGATTTCGGGCTACGCCCTCAGAAATCTAACTAAAAATCGGACAGAAAATCAATCCAAGAAAAATGAAAGACGGACAAGCGTTCATAATAATTGCTGAAATGAAACATCATCCATACAACCTCAAGGGCTCGACCCTTGAGGTGTTTTCCGCGTTGTATTGCTTAACGAGGAAACGTGCCTTTTTGGGCACTTACATGGACTTGGCAAGTTGGATAGAGATAGAACCAAAGACGCTTAGACGCGCTATCGAGAAACTCCAAGAACGAGGTTTAGTTTATGCAGAGCCTTGTGCAGAGGGTTCTAATCGTTACGAGTTCCAAGCCCATCCTATTAAGGGTTATCCCCTACCTGATTACAAATACAGCGGAAGAAAGAGTATCACTGACTATCCCGTTATAGACGCACAAAATCTTGATGAGTACCGAAAAGAGATTGAGGCTACGGGGGGAGTTATAGACCCAACCAAGGGACAAAATGTCCCACCACAGGGACAAAATGTCCCACCTCAAGGACAAAATGTCCCGGAATTAAAAGAAAGTAACAAAGAAAATAATACTAATAATATATATAACAAAACTTCTTTTCTAACAAAAGAAGTAGTAGTAGGGGGCAAGCCCACTGCTGCTGCCCATCAAAATTTGAAAAAAGAAGAAGAGGAAATAGAACCGTACCCCACCACATTAAAGGAAGTGTTGCAGTATGTCCGCGAAAAGCAACCGGGTATATCTATGGAAGTGGCGCGGGATTTCTTTGTATATTATAGTGCTAAGGGCTGGCGGTACAAAAACAATGGCAGGGTGCGCAATTGGAAAGCGGAACTTTTTCTCTTTGACCAACGTGGCAAACGATGGGAAAAAGAAAGGGCGGCGAAATCGTTTGTCAAGGCGCAAATGGGTGCGCCACAAGCAGTGTTGGAATTAGAGGAGCAAATGCGTGAACAGCGACACCGAGAGAGGGAGAAGATGGACGAAGAAGCCAACACTCCCGAAGCGATTGCAGCCCGCGATGCGTTCTTTGACAAATTTTGTAAAAAGTGAAGAAATATTTATCCGCAATTTTGCGTAAAATTACGCTATTTTGCGGATAACTGGTGTTTTCATCCGCAATTTTGCGTAAAATTACGCTGTTTTGCGGATGAACATAGAGAGGCACTACTTCTTATTTCTTCCTCTTCTTTTGGATATAGAGGCCGGGAAGCATGGTTTTCTTCAAGCCATCGAAGACGGGCGAAAGCATATAAACAGGCACTTTCTGCATCGGGTCACGCACCGCCTTGACATCGTATTCACGCGGACGCTCAGAAGGTAAGTTCCCCTTACTGCCGGGCAACAACGTGGGATTGGACTTAGGAATCAGACTATTCCCTAAAGTCGCAATCGCTTTGGCGTTCTTGTTGATGATATCGTAAGCCGATTCACCCGGATAAGTCAAGATCTCTAAGCCGTGATAAAGCATCTTAAACTCACCTGCAGCTTTGTCTTTATCGCCCTTATATTCCGCCTTTACCTCGTCAATATCGAGGTTAACACCCAAGCCGAACAGTGGGCGTAAGAAACCGTTAAAAGCGCTTCCTTTGAGTCCTTTTCCCGACAACTTAATCGACCAGTCACAGGCTTTGCTCATCTTCATAGTGACTTGCAGATCTGCCCTACCTCCACCTATAAACGAGGCACTACCTAAGACGCGGAACTCGTCACGGTTGCGGTTGCCGAAGTTCTTAATACGCGCCTTGATATTAACTATATCCAACGAGCCATCGTGGATATCGGTCGTAGCCATCGTATAATGAAGTGTATCGACCGAAGCATTGATATACCCCACCTTAAGCGGCACCTCTACCGCCATCAACACTTGTTGGGGCATAGGATACGGATCGATATTCGGATAGCGCAAGTCCTCAAACACTTCCATCCTTGATACATTCGCTTTGAGCGTATCGACCGTCACTTTCTGACTGAGGATCTGGGCGATGATATTGATAGGCGAAGTCTCTACTTGCGGTACATCAATAGCCGTCCACGTCTCCGGTAGATGGGAGCGGTTAGCCAACTCGCGATAGCCCACCGTCGTGTGTTCGTGGAAGTTCTTGATGACGATGGGTCCTGCATCCTTACTCGCCAACTGCCCTACCGACAGATACGTGAGGCTATCAGGCGTCAAGACACGAATACCACTGAGAGAAACGAAGTACGTGGAATCGTTATACGAAGCGGTTTGGGTCGCAAAGTCAAAGTCCAAGTTATCCACCGCTAAGTCAATGTCGTCCACCTCCAATCGCAAATGCGAATCAAGCATTCTCCAATAAACAGCCGCGTCCTCAATACGCACATTATCCACATTCAGTCGCGCTACAAAAGAGAGCATCTCCTCACTCGCAGAGATAGAAGACGGAGGCGCTTGGAAAAGTTTCTCGCTGAGGTTCAGACTCATTTGAGGATGCTGAATCACAATAGACCGAATAATGACATCCTTGTGGATGAGTAGATCTATAAAATCCACTTTCAACACGCGCACCCTATCCACCGCCACTTCAAAACCCAACGAATCCGCCAGCAACGAATCAGAGGCTGTGCTATTGAAGTACAAATCGTCAATGGAAACAGCACGCGAGAGCGGAGAGATATTGATCTTACCATAACGAATCGTCTTACCGTAAAGCACCTGCACCTGCTCCACGAGGCGTTGCTCAATGCGTTCGTGCAGAATATGGTTGATAACCAAAGATATAGCTCCGTGAAGAAGGATGAGAGAGCCCACTACAATACCTGTAATTTTAAGCGCTTTGATATACGAAGGTTTCATATTTGTAAAATTTTGCACAAAGGTACGAATAAATTTGCATATATGCAAATATTTTTGTAATTTTGCAGGCACTTTTTTGAAGTGACGAAAACAAAATGGAGAAATAACAGGTATTTTGGGGTGTCTCTCACAGATTCCACAGATTACACTGATTGATTAATTTATTATTTTTTTATTTCTTTTTTTCGTTAGTTGTGAGTAAACTCCCACTACCAAAAAAGAAGAACTAAAAAGGGAATGTTCCTAACGTCACATCCCGTGTTGTTGCCAACACAATAATAAATTATAGATGAGGAATTACACAGAATCCGCGAGGGGAAGGCGGAGAGGCGGAAGGGATTTTAAGTAAAGATTTTTGTATAGATTTTTATAGGATTTCTGAGCCGATAGGCGAAATAAAAAGAAGGTGCTAAAATGATTTTATCTAAGTTCCTTACGATAGATTTTAATAGCGTAGCGACAATATCCTAACAGGAATACGCGACGCGAAAAAAATCTTTACGAAAGTAGACGCAAAAATCTTTTGGACGACTTTTTTTCATTAACTAAAAATCGTAAGGGAGCGCCCCGCGGCAAGGGCTGACGGAACAGCCCGACGAGCGGAGGATACTGGTGGAAAGGTTGAGAGAATCTGTGAAAAAATCGTTCGAGGCTATGCCGAGATAAGAAATCTGTGAGAGATAAAAAATAACGAACAATCAAAATAAATTATATAGACTATGCAAAAATCTCCTCTTCAAGTGGCACGTCAGGCTTATCAGCCGAAACTGCCCACCGCCCTTTTGGGTCAAGTTAAATTAGTGGAAGGTGCTGCTACCCAATCCGTTGCAGACCAAGAACAAATCCAAGCCCTCTTCCCCAACACCTATGGGATGCCGGTCATCACTTTTGAAAGTGAAAGTGAAAGTGAAAGTGGAAAGGCATTCAATGTAGGTGTGATTTTGTCGGGTGGTCAAGCTCCCGGCGGTCACAATGTGATTAGCGGTCTGTTTGACGGACTGAAGCGTATCAACCCGGATTGTAAGTTATACGGTTTCCTCGGCGGTCCGAGTGGGTTGATTGAACACAAATACATTGAACTCACGGGCGATATCATCGACGACTATCGTAACACGGGTGGTTTCGATATCATCGGTAGCGGTCGTACCAAACTCGAAGAGACGTGGCAGTTTGACAAAGGTATCGAGATTTGCAATCAACTGGGTATCAAAGCGATTGTGATCATCGGCGGTGACGACTCGAACACAAACGCTTGCGTACTTGCCGAATACTACCTACAAAAGAATTGCGGTATTCAAGTCATTGGTTGTCCGAAGACGATTGACGGTGACCTCAAGAACGAATATATCGAGACCAGTTTTGGTTTCGACACCGCTTGTAAGACCTATTCGGAACTGATCGGAAATATCCAACGCGATGCTAACTCCGCTCGTAAATACTGGCACTTCATTCGTCTGATGGGTCGTAGCGCCAGCCATATTGCCCTCGAATGCGCGTTGCAAAGTCAGCCTAATGTCTGCCTTATCTCCGAAGAAGTAGAGGCTAAGAACATGACCCTCAACGACATCGTAGAACAGATAGCCAACGTGATTGTAGAGCGTGCGAAAGCCGGTTTGAACTTCGGTACCGTGCTTATCCCGGAAGGACTGATTGAGTTTATCCCTGCAATGCGTATCCTCATTCAAGAGCTCAACGACCTGCTTGCCAACAACGAGGAGTTTATGGCTCTGGAAGGCGATGACGCTAAACGCGAATACGTTAAGTCGATGCTTACGCCTGCCAGCTGCGAACTCTATCGCTCGCTGCCAAAGGGTATCGCTCGTCAGTTAACCTTAGACCGCGATCCTCACGGAAACGTGATGGTTAGTCAGATTGAGACCGAGAAACTGCTCATCGAGATGGTTAGCAAGAAACTGGCTCAACTCAAAGCTGCCGGCGTTTATACCGGTAAGTTCGCCAGCATCAACCACTTCTTCGGTTACGAAGGACGCTGCGCGATGCCCAGCAACTTCGATGCCGACTATTGCTACTCGTTAGGTATCACCGCTACCCTACTCATCGCCGGTGGCAAGACAGGATATATGGCCGTTGTCCGCAACCTGTCGCGTCCTAATAACGAGTGGATTGCCGGTGGCTGTCCTATCACGATGATGATGAACATGGAACATCGTAACGGTAAGATGAAACCCGTTATCCAAAAAGCGTTAGTGCGTCTGGATGGGGCTCCTTTCCAATACTTAGAGCAACACCGTGCAGAGTGGGCTGACGCTAACACCAGTTATATCTACGCCGGTCCTATCCAATACTACGGTCCCGTCGAGGTCTGCGACCAACCGACGAAGACGCTCTTACTTGAGCAGGCGATGTAACTTAGTGTTGTTTATATCTCTCACAGATTCCACAGATAACGCAGATTATATATAATTTATTATTTCTTTTTATTTTCTTATTGTCTAGCCGAGCAAGCTCTCCTATCCAATAACAAAACTAAAAAGTAAAAGGAAGGCTCCTTCGGCAAACCGACATCACCTTCCACGCTGTGCAAAGCACATCGTAATAATAAATTATTGGGGAGAAATTACACAGAATCCGCGAGGGAATCGGCAGATGGGTGGAAGGGCAGAGAGGCAGAGAGGATTTAAGTCGTCCAAAAGATTTTTGCATCTACTTGTGTTAGATTTTAATAGCGTAGCGACAAGTATTTACTAGCGAGATTACGCGACGCGAAAAAAATCTTACATAAAGATCAGAAAAATCGGTTGAGCAATTTTTGGGAAAGCTCCTACGGAGCAAAAATCTAACTAAAAATCGAAAAAAATCTAACTAAAAATCGAAGGGGAGCGCCCCGCGGCAAGGGCTGACGGAACAGCCCGACGAGCGGAGAGACAGAAAGGCAGATGGGCGGAAGGGCGGAGAGGCAGAGAGGCGGATGGGCGGAAAGGCGGAAAGGTTCTGTGGAATAAAACCATTAATAAGCCCTTATTGTGGATGCGGAACGCAGACACGACGGGCGGTTAAAAGAAAAAAAACTATGTTTTTGATTATAAGCTTATTAAGTTTGTTAGAGGCGTATTTCAGTGGTGACATGTCTGTTTGGCAGGCCACCATTGATAGTACACGCTGGGAGGTCCTTTGCAACGAGGATAAAGAGGCTATTCTCAATACCGAATATGGTTTTGTTGCCTCTCTTATTGACGAAGCCCCTACCGGTGCCAAACGCACTGCCAAAGGCAGAGACGAACGCAATGCCAAAGCCAAAACCTATTTGGACACCTACGTAGCACACATAGAAGACGCTAAGTCTTTCTTGCCTCCATCACGTTACTGTATGTACCGCTCGGCGGCGTACGCCTACGAGTTTATGATGTTCAAAAAACTGAACGCCGGGATACAGTCTTTTCGGTTATGTCACGATGCGATAGAGGCAGACCCCAACGACCCCTTTGCGCTATCGTTGGTAGCGAATGTCGATTTCTATGCACCGGGTATCTTAGGCGGCAGCAAGAAAAAAGCCATCGAAGAGTTCGAGAAAGCGCGTGAGATCCTATTAACAACCGACCAATACAACCTGTGGTGGAATAAACCCGCGACGCTTTATAGTCTTATCATGTGCTATCAAGCCATCGGCGATAGTGTCACGGCACAATCGCGCTTACAGGAACTGCAATCGCTCTACCCTAACCTACCCTACGCTAAATAGTTGAGAGTGGAGAGTGTAGAGTTTAGAGTAGTTTAGAGGAAACAAAAAGCGGGGCGGAAGCCTCGCTTTTTGTTAGTTAGATTTTTTTCGAGATTTCGATTTTTCGATATTTCGAGTTTTCAAGGGTTACTTCACTTCTTCGAAGTCGACGTCTTCGGCATCTTTGTTAGCGTCATTGCCGCCTTGGGCACCTTGACCGCCTTGAGGACCGGCTTGTGCGCCACCGGGTTGAGCGTTAGCGGCGTTGTACATCTCTTGACTGGCAGCTTGGAAAGCGTTGGTCAGTGCGTTCGTCGCAGCCTCGCAAGCGTCGGCATCTTTCTTCTCGTAAGCCTCTTTGAGGTTCTTGAGAGCTTCCTCGATAGGCGTTTTCTTGTCGGCAGGGATCTTATCACCAATCTCCTTGAGTTGTTTCTCGGTTTGGAAGATCATCTGGTCAGCCTTATTGAGTTTGTCGATACGCTCTTTCTCTTTCTTATCGGCTTCGGCATTAGCCTCTGCTTCCGCTTTCATACGTTTAATCTCTTCGTCGCTCAGACCACTGGAAGCCTCGATGCGGATCTTCTGCTCCTTACCGGTAGCTTTATCCTTGGCAGTGACGTTGAGGATACCGTTAGCGTCGATATCGAAGGTCACTTCAATCTGCGGTTCGCCACGGTGAGCCGGCATAATACCGTCGAGGTGGAAGATACCGATTTGTTTATTTTGCGCAGCCATTGGACGCTCACCTTGTAGCACCTTAATCTCTACAGAAGGTTGGTTATCGACTGCGGTCGTGAAGATCTCGGCTTTCTTTGTAGGAATAGTGGTGTTAGCCTCAATCATCTTGGTCATCACCCCACCCATAGTCTCGATACCAAGGCTCAGCGGCGTAACATCAAGCAAGAGGACATCTTTCACTTCTCCGGTGAGGACACCACCTTGGATAGCAGCACCTACAGCCACTACTTCGTCGGGGTTGACACCCTTCGAGGGAGCTTTGCCGAAGAACTTCTCCACTGCGGCTTGGATAGCCGGGATACGTGTCGAACCACCCACGAGGATGACTTCGTCAATATCCGAAGTGCTCAAACCTGCGTTTTGCAGAGCGGTGCGGCAAGGAGCAATCGTGCGTTGGATAAGATCGTCAATGAGTTGTTCAAACTTAGCGCGAGTAAGGGTCTTTACCAAGTGAGCCGGAACACCATTTACAGGCATGATATACGGCAGGTTGATCTCCGTGGAGGTCGTGTTAGAGAGCTCAATCTTCGCTTTCTCAGCAGCCTCTTTCAAGCGTTGCATTGCCATCGGGTCTTTGCTTAAGTCAGCTCCGCCGTTCTCGCTCTTGAACTCAGCCACGAGCCAGTCGATAATACGATGGTCGAAGTCGTCACCACCAAGGTGGGTATCACCATCAGTTGCTTTTACCTCAAACACGCCGTCACCAAGCTCCAGCACGCTGACATCGTGGGTACCGCCACCGCAGTCGAAGACTACGATCTTCATATCCTTATTGGCTTTATCTAAGCCGTAAGCCAAGGCAGCAGCGGTAGGTTCGTTCACAATACGGCGAACATTCAGACCGGCAATCTCACCGGCTTCTTTGGTAGCCTGACGTTGGCTATCGTTGAAGTAAGCAGGAACGGTGATAACCGCATCTGTCACTTCGGTACCGAGGTAGTCCTCGGCAGTCTTCTTCATCTTTTGCAGGATGATAGCCGAGATCTCTTGAGGCGTATAGAGGCGACCGTCAATATCCACGCGAGGCGTGTTGTTGTCACCCTTTACTACTTTATAAGGAACGCGTGCGATCTCCTTATCCAAACGGTCGTAGGTCTCACCCATAAAACGTTTAATCGAGTTAATCGTCTTCGTCGGGTTCGTGATCGCTTGACGCTTAGCCGGATCGCCGACTTTACGCTCGCCACCCTCTACAAATCCGATAACAGAGGGAGTGGTACGCTTACCTTCCGAGTTAGCAATAACAATAGGTTCATTTCCTTCCATAACTGCGACGCAGGAGTTCGTGGTTCCCAGGTCGATTCCAATCATTTTACTCATAGCTGTATAAATTTTAATTATTAATATTGACCATTTCATTGAAGGACCGCTTCGCTGTAAGACCGCTTCGCTAAACGACCGCCTACGGCTGAAGGATTGCTTCGCTCTATATAGAACAAATCCCGTGCCAAAGGCAGTTTACTGCCAAAAGCACACTGACAAACTGCCAAATTGGCAGAGATTGGCGTCAAAAATTAGGGAAGAACGGGGTAAATCCTGCCATTTCGGCGAATATATATGCATCCGTTGTATAAGATTTTAACAGGAGTGTGTGCTTCTCCGCTGACAATTGTTAATGCCGCAGAGGGGTCGTAATCGTCAACGATCGTGCCAAAGTCGAGCCATTGGTCGGCACTATTGTATATGTAGCGGGTACTTTGAGGGACATGCAATGTTGCATTTTGAGGTCCTTCTCCTGCGATATGAACAAACACATCCTCGCCTAAGATGGGCAAGAGATTGGATTTTTTCCATTGTGCCGTGACAGAAGTCAATTGGTAACAGAAGCCGAAGGCGTCATTTCCTATTGCCGTGACGGCTTGTGGGATATTGAGTTCGGTCAAACCGCACAAACTAAAAGCCTCATCGCCGAGTGTGTCAAGGGTGATAGGCATCGAGATGGAGGTTAGGTTCTCGCACCAGCTGAAAGCGTTATTTTGGATGGTGGTGACACCCATTGCCAAAGAGACTTTTTGGAGATGGGAGCAGAAGAAAAAAGCTTCGTTGCCAATGGTTCTGACAGAACTCGGAATATCAATCGATGTCAAGCCATCGCAGGCGTAGAAGGCCCTATCGCCAATGGTGGTGAGTTCGCCGTTAAAGACGATGGTGCCTATCCCATCCGCGAAGCGATGAGAAATGATTTTGACATTAAAAGCATTCGTGTGAAGGCCTGAATAGAGAAGTGTATCCGTTACGGGTAGTTTGTCTATTGCCGTATAAGTGAGTTGATTACTTGCCCCAAGGGTAGTAGCGACGAAGAGAGCCAAACAAAGGGCAAAGCGATTAGATTTAATGGTGTTCATCTTATACGGATTGTAAAAAGAGACCCGGAGGTCTCTTGTGGAGTATAGCGGACTCGAACCGCTCACCTCGACACTGCCAGTGTCACGCTCTAGCCAGATGAGCTAATACCCCTCGTCGGAGTCCGCTTGCTACGATGCCAAAGCCCCGCTTTGGCAGGAGTAGCCGCGACTCCTCCTCTTTCCCACAAAGTACTGCTACTTTGCGGGAGCCCTATTACTCCTCGCCACCGGCGAGGAAATGTATTTTACTCTTGGTTAAGAGTTACGCGTTTGAAATCGGTGATAACGACGTTTGCTTTCTTGAGGACGTCTTTTACCAACTCCTTAGCCTCAGACATGATGTACTGTTGCTCTACGAGAGTGGATTCCTTCAAGAACTTCTGCAAACGACCTTGTGCAATCATCTCGATCTTCTTCATATTGAGATTAGCCTCAGCCTCTGCGGGAACGGTAGCGCGGATATTACGAGCTACTTCAGCCAATTCAGCGGTCAGCCAACCCTTAGCCAAGTTAGACTCGATATGGTCATCACTGTCCGCGTGAGCAGGATTGATACCGGCTTTACGCAGTGCGTTCTCGATAGCCTTAACGATCTCGTCTTGTTTGGTCTTATCAATAGCGATAGCTAACTCTCTATCCTTCACTTCTTGTGCTACATGGTCAGCATCCAGAGCAACAGGGCTCATCGAAGCTACTTGCATGTTCACACCGTGAACGGTCGTTTGGTCAGCGTCAGCGTTATCGGCAGCCACCAACGAAGACAGTTTATTACCAAGGTGGTTGTAAGCATCTACCTTTGCGGCTTTGAGGAAAGCGTAATCGCTCAGTTCCATCTTCTCGCCAGTGACACCACTGCGCTCGGTAACGAGGTCTTGTGCAGTGAAATCGCCAATCTTAAGGTTCTTCAGCTCGTCCAAAGTGGCGGGTTTAGCCTCCATGGCAGCGTCCAGAATCTTCTTAACCATAGCCACGAAGTCAGCATTCTTAGCCACGAAGTCGGTTTCGCACTTAACGCCTACGATAGCACCAAAGCCATTCTCAGCCTTTGCCAAAACGCAACCTTCGGAAGCCTCACGATCGCTACGTTTGGCAGCGATAGCTTGACCACGTTTACGGAGAAGGTCTTTTGCCTTCTCAAAATCACCTGCAGCTTCTTCCAGAGCCTTCTTGACATCCATCATTCCGGCACCGGTCATATCGCGCAGTTTCTTAATATCAGCTAATGTAACAGCCATTTTTCTAAAAGTTTAAAGTTAATAGTTGAAAGGGGATAGTTATTACTCGGCTTTTGCCTCTTCAGCAGGAGCAGCAGGAGCTTCCGTGCTTGCTACTTTCTCCGCAGGAGCCTCAGTGGTAGTGGCTTTGCGAACGCGAGCACGACGCTCTTTCGTAGCAGGAGCAGCCTTTGCAGGAGCTTCCTCCTCTTGTTGAGCAGCAGCGGCATCCTCGTCAGCCTTCTCTACCTTACGCTCTTCGATACCTTCTTGGATGGCAGCCACAACAGCGTTGAGGATAACCTCAATCGACTTGGTAGCGTCATCGTTAGCAGGAATAACGAAGTCGATGTTCGAAGGATCAGAGTTCGTATCAACAATACCGAATACAGGAATACCTAAACGATTAGCCTCAGCAACAGCAATATGCTCTTTCATGACATCGACCACGAACAATGCGCTCGGCAGACGAGTCAGGTCAGCGATAGAACCGAGGTTCTTCTCGAGTTTCTCACGTTGACGAGTGATTTGCAGTTTCTCACGTTTGGAGATATTATCGAATGTACCATCGGTCATCATCTTGTCGATGCTCGACATCTTCTTGACAGCCTTACGGATGGTGGGGAAGTTAGTCAGCATACCACCAGCCCAACGCTCGGTGATATAAGGCATTGCAATCTCTTGTGCCTTCGCTGCGATAACCTCTTGGGCTTGTTTCTTAGTACCTACAAAGAGGACCTTACGTCCGCTCTTAGCGATATTCTTCAAAGCCTCAGCAGCTTCTTCAACCTTAGCGGCTGTTTTGTTTAAGTCGATGATGTGAATGCCATTGCGCTCAACAAAGATATAAGGAGCCATGGCAGGATTCCACTTACGTTTGAGGTGACCGAAATGGCAACCAGCCTCAAGTAATTGATCAAAATTTGTTCTCATTTTGTTTTGAAGTTTGGCATTCTGCTAGTAGGTTCTAGAGGTTCTAGGTATTCTAGACATTCTAGATATTCTAGACATTCTAGGTGTTCTAGGACATCTAGCAGAATTAAATAAATATTAACGTTTACTGAATTGGAAGTGTCTACGAGCTTTGGGTTGACCGGGTTTCTTACGCTCCACTTCACGAGCATCACGGGTCATGAAGCCTTCAGCCTTAAGGGCGCTCTTGTCCTCGGGATTGATCTTCACCAATGCACGAGCGATAGCAAGACGCAGAGCCTCGGCTTGACCTTTGAAACCACCACCATCAAGGTTCACTTGGATATCGTACTTCTCAGCAACACCGAGTTTGTTCAGCGGTTGCTTAACGATAAATTGAAGAATAGAAGAAGAGAAATATGCTTCCAAATCACGACCATTGACCGTAATCTTTCCAGCGCCTTCATTAACGTAAACGCGTGCAACAGCAGCTTTACGACGACCTAATGCATTAATTTTTTCCATATTCTTCTATTATTTAAGGGTATTAATATCGATTTGTTTGGGTTGTTGCGCTTGCATATTATGCTCAGCACCTGCGAAAACGTAAAGGTTATTGAATAATTGGCTACCCAGACGATTCTTAGGAAGCATGCCCTTTACCACTTTCTTAATCAGACGATCAGAACCTTTCGCTAACAATTGAGCGGGAGTCATCTCGCGTTGTCCACCGGGGAAACCGGTATAATGCACGTAAATGCGATCATTCCACTTGTTACCCGTCATCTTAACCTTATCGGCATTGATGATGATCACGTTGTCACCACAGTCCACATTAGGAGTGAAGCTGGGTTTGTACTTGCCACGGAGGAGCTTAGCTACCTTCGTACACATACGGCCAAGAATTTGGCCTTCTGCATCAACAACGACCCACTCTTTCTGAGCAGTTGCCTTGTTCGCTGATACAGTCTTGTAACTTAATGTATCCATGTATAAATTGTTTTTAATGGCCACGCCGACAGACATCATTTACGCTATATATTAGCCACTGCCCAACGTGACGTGTTGTTTAATTTTTCAAAAAAGCGTGCAAAATTACAAAATTATTTTGATATACACAAATTTTTCTTCACTTTTTTGCATTTTTTTGTAATTTTCGCCGATATCCCAGTAATCTAACAGCAATCCGTGCCTCATTTGGTACAATAAACGGTCTAAATCCGGCAACTGACGCAAGGGGGCTTTTTCGACCATAGTGGGGTGCTCCGTTTCCCACGTCTTCAGGTCCTCCTCCAAGCGAGCAACGACCTTTGGATAGATCTTGTCAAAGCGCTCCGGGTGTTTCGTGTACCACACCAAAGAACTATCAAACTGCGCTTGCGTGAGACCATGTTGCTCCAGCACCACGTAGTAACATTTGCCGACCGCCTCCTCGTGTCCATAGTTATACCCTGCCGCACTTAAGGTGGCTTCCGCCTTGTGCAGGTCCGTCAGCACACTAATCATCTGCCGACGGGAAAGGATACCACGAGGACTACAGCCGGCCAACAGGCATAGTCCCAAGAGGATAATATAAAGTTTATTTCTTTTCAAGGCTCTGATTCAGTTCTTTACGATAGAAAAGGATAATCACAATCACGGCCACGGTGATACAGCTATCCGCAAAATTAAAGACGGGGCGGAAGAAGATACACTCCCCTGCCCTATTCGTGATAAGCGGGAAGTAGAGCATATCGACGACTTTGCCATAAAACCACCCTGCGTACCCAAACAGTTTGCCATAGCAAACGCAATCCACGATGTTCCCAATGGCTCCTGCCATCACCAAGGCGACCCAAACGAGATAAGACCGGCTTCGCCTGTAAGACCGCTGCGCTGAAAGATCGCCTACGGCTGAAAGACTTAATATGAGCTTATGTATATACCAGCCTATCACGCCTACAGCAGCGATGCGGAAGAGGGTTAAGAAGATCTTGTTAAACCACTCGATGCCGAATGCCATTCCATCATTTTCCACAAAGCACAAGTAGAACCAAGGAGTAATCGGATGGCTTTCCCCTAGGGCATAGTGGGTTCTGATATAGAGTTTGATGGCTTGGTCGATGGCCACTGCGGCCACGATGATAGCGCTGACCCAGAGAGATGTTTTAGTTGTTGGTTTCATAGTTATGCTATTCCGAAAGCGTGTTTAATATCTGCTACGCGGTCTAGTTTCTCCCACGTAAACAACTCGACTTGGCGTTGGAAGGGTTTGCCGTTGCCGTTAATAAACGTTTTAGTAACGATCTCAGGCGTTCTACCCATGTGCCCATAGCGAGCCGTTTCCTCGTAGATAGGTTGTCTGAGTTTGAGGTCTCTTTCGATAGCCCCCGGGCGCAAGTCAAACAGACGCGTTATTTTCTTAGCAATAGCGGTATCGTTCCACCCTGCGAGGGCTGTTCCAAAAGTATTGACGCACACGCTGACCGGTTGTGCAATGCCAATGGCGTAGCTGACTTGTACAAGCATTTGTTTAGCCACTCCTGCTGCTACCATGTTCTTCGCTATCCAGCGAGCCGCGTAGGCTGCCGAGCGATCCACTTTCGAGGGGTCTTTGCCGGAGAATGCGCCTCCTCCGTGCGCGCCTCGTCCGCCGTAGGTATCCACAATAATCTTGCGGCCTGTTAAGCCGGTATCTCCATGAGGTCCACCAATAACGAAGTTACCTGTAGGATTGACAAAGAGTTTGAAATCTCCTTGCAGCAGTTTCTGGTAGCGCGCATCGCGTTTAGCGACGCGAGGCAAGAGGATATTGATAATATCTTCTCTTATCTGCTCTTGTGTCACATCGGGGTCGTGTTGCGTAGAGAGAACGATGGTATCCAGTCTAACCGGTTCGTCGTGTTCGTTATATTCGATGGTGACTTGCGATTTAGCATCGGGGCGCAAGTAGGTCATCTGTTTGCCTTCTTTGCGTATGCGCGCGAGTGTATATACTAAGGTGTGGGCAAGGTCTAAAGTCAAGGGCATAAGACTCTCCGTCTCATTGACGGCATAGCCGAACATCATTCCTTGGTCACCGGCTCCTTGGTTGAGTTTGCCCTTACGGCTGACGCCTTGGTCAATGTCGGAAGACTGTTCGTGTAGAGCCGTTAGGATTCCGCAGCTCTCCGCTTCGAACTGATATTCGGATTTGGTATAGCCAATCTTTTGGATTGTCTGGCGAACGACCGCCGGCACATCGACATAGCGATTGGACTTCACTTCGCCCGCTACCACCACTTGTCCTGTAGTCACTAATGTCTCACAAGCCACGTGCGATTGGGGGTCTTGTGCCAAGAAATTGTCTAAGATAGCGTCGCTAATCTGGTCTGCGACTTTGTCGGGGTGCCCTTCAGACACCGATTCGCTGGTAAATAAATAATGTTTGTTCATTTTAGCATTTGTTTTTTAGAGGGTTGCAAGCAATCAAATCTGTCCCTCGGTTAATGTAAAATTTTATAAATAAGTTCCTTCCATAGGTCTTCGTCCTTAGCGGAAGGGTTGTTGATTCCTTTTAGACGTGCGTCTGTATCGCGGAAATAGCCGATGATCTTGAATGTCTTTCCTGCGGAGAAACGCCTTGCTGCAGCGGCATAGTCTTTGACAAAAAACGGATTGCACCCAAGAGCAGGAGCCGCCACTCGATCGGACTTATCGGGCAAGTAGTGGTAGATCATTAGGTTGGCAAAGAAATTGTATAAAATTCCCAACTCTTTGACCATCGGGTGATCCTTGCTTGTAGCGAAATACTGGGTGATGCGGTTAGCTTTCTCCACATTGCCCTTGATGAGGGCATCTTGCAGTTCAAACACATTGTAGTCTTTGGATATGCCGATATTTCGCTCTACCAGTGCGGCATCGATCGTGTTGCAATCGGCAGGGCGCCCCATCAGCAGTTTATCCACCGCTCCTACTATTCCCGTCAAGTCAGAGCCGATATAGTCGGCCAATAACTTCGGCACCCTTTCATCCACTCTCAACTCTAAACTCTCAACTCTAAACTTTAGATACTCCCTTACCCATTTTTCCAGTTGGTAGTCTGCCACCTTCGCCGAAGGCATCATCACCCCACCCCCTGTTTCTATTTTCTTCCACACATTAAGTCGCTTGTCGGGATTGCCATATTTGTAGCAGATAACGAGGACGGAATCGGGTTGTGGATTTTGGGCATAGAGGGCGAGTGCGTCCCATTTCTTGATGGTTTGTGCTTCCTTCACGATGACCACTTTTTTACCGCCCATCATCGCGAATCCGCGTGCAGCAGCGATAGCAGCGGAAATATCTCCGCCCTGCAGGTCCTTGCCATAGACAACCGTTTGGTCAAACTCGCGTGCCATCTCGTCTAACACGTGATTTTCGATATAGTCGCACACCACGTCAATGTAATACGGTTCCTCGCCGTATAGCACGTAGATGGGGGCAAATTGTCCCTGTTTGAGTTGTAATATGACTTGTTCGTAGGTCATTTGGGCTGCAAAATTACAAAAAAATTTGCATATATCCAAAAAAAAGTGTATCTTTGCAGCGTTTTTAGAAAAAAAATCATAATTGAATACGAAAATAGCGTTTTTAGATGCATCGTTCTGGGTTCGTAAATATCGTTGGCAATCCCAATGTCGGGAAATCGACTTTGATGAACGCTCTCGTCGGGGAGCGTTTGTCCATCATAACCTCAAAGGCGCAAACTACGCGTCATCGCATTCTCGGTATTGTCAACGGAGAGGACTTTCAGATGGTCTTCTCCGACACACCGGGTGTGTTACAACCCAACTATAAGTTACAGGAGCAGATGTTAGAGTTTTCTCGTTCGGCTCTTGTGGACGCGGATGTGTTGCTTTATGTTACCGATGTACAGGATACGCCTGATCGCAATGCCGATTGTTCTGCTTTTTTGGAGAAAGTGCAACGAATGGCAGCAGCCGGAACAAAGGTTATTCTCGTCATCAATAAGATTGACCTCACTACGCAAGATACACTTAATAGCCTTGTCGATTATTGGCAAAAACTGTTGCCGCAAGCCGTTGTAGTGCCTATTTCGGCACAAGAGAAGTTTGGCGTCGCTCAACTCTTTACGATGATTAAGGAGAGTCTGCCCGAGTGCCCGCCTTTCTTCCCGAAGGACCAATTGACGGATAAACCGGCACGGTTCTTTGTTAACGAGATTATTCGCGAGAAGATCCTGCGCAATTACGACAAAGAGATTCCCTACTCGGTTGAGGTAGAGGTAGAATCGTTTAAAGAGGAAGAGCCGACGGACAACCATCCCAAAGGGATTATCCGTATAGGTGCAGTCATTTATGTTGAGCGTGACTCTCAAAAAGGCATTATCATTGGCAAGGGAGGAACGGCGCTTAAGAAGATTGGCAGTGAGGCGCGAAAGGATATTGAGACATTCTTTGACAAGCCGGTGTTCTTGCAGCTTTTTGTTAAGGTTGATCCCGATTGGCGCAGCAACCAGAACCGCCTCAAGCACTACGGCTACGACCTAAATTAAATTCTAAATGCACTTTTCAATGCTTTTGGGTAAAACGCTAATACTATGATTATTCAAGACTACATTAAAGCGAATAAACAACGCTTCTTGGACGAGTGGAGTTCGCTCCTACAAATCCCCAGCGTCAGTTGTCAACCCGAACACCAACCCGATATGCAGCGTTGCGCTGAACGGTGGGTGGAACTGCTCAAACAAGCCGGCTGCCAACACGCCGAAGTAATGCCCTCCAAAGGTAACCCCTTCGTCTATGCGGAATATAGGAACAAGGAACAAGCGCCCGGAGGGCTAACAAGGACAAAGGACAATACCGGCGGAAAGGTACCGACGGTGTTGGTGTATGCTCATTATGACGTAATGCCGGTCGAGCCTCTTGACCAGTGGTTATCCAATCCTTGGGAGCCTGTTATCCGTGATGGTCGCCTCTACGCCCGCGGTGCCGACGACGACAAAGGACAGGCGATGATTCAAGCTAAAGCCTTCGAGTACATGGTACATGAAGGACTAATGAACTGCAACGTGAAGTTTATCTTTGAGGGCGAGGAGGAGATAGGTTCGCCCTCCCTCGAAGCGTTTATTGAGGAGCACAAAGACCTACTCGCTTGCGATTTTATTCTCGTAAGCGACACTTCGATGATAGGCAAGCAGACACCTTCCCTCACGACCGGTCTGCGCGGCTTATGCTACTGGCAGATAGAGGTAACAGGACCTAATCGCGACCTGCACTCCGGACATTTTGGCGGTGCGGTCAAGAACCCCATCAATGCCCTCTGCGAGATGCTCGCTCAAGTGGTAGATGAACAGGGACGTATCACTATTCCGCATTTCTATGATGATGTGGTACCGATGACGGATGACGAGCGTCAGATGGTACAAGCTATCCCGTTCGACCTCGACCAATACAAACGCGCCATTGATGTAGATGCCGTCTTCGGAGAAGAGGGGTACTGCACGCTGGAGCGCAACTCCTGCCGTCCGTCCTTCGACATCTGCGGTATATGGGGAGGCTATACGGGCGAAGGCAGCAAAACGGTATTACCCTCCAAAGCGTACGCTAAGGTTAGTTCGCGCCTCGTAGCCAACCAAGACCACGAGACCATCTCCCAAGCTTTCGTGAAATACATCGAGTCCATCGCTCCCAAAGGAGTGCGCGTGAAAGTGACGCCGATGCACGGTGGCGAAGCGTACTTGTGTCCTATCGACTTACCTGCTTATAAAGCGGCCGAGCAAGGGTTTGCTGTTGCTTTTGGCAAACGCCCCATCGCTGCGCGTCGAGGAGGCAGTATTCCTATCATCGCTTCGTTTGAACGTATCTTAGGCGTTAAGACTATACTTATGGGCTTTGGCTTAGAGTCCAATGCTATTCACTCTCCTAACGAAAACATGGACCTCGAAGTGTGGGAGAAAGGGATCATCGCTGTAACTGAATTCTATAAAAATATACAATCATGAAACACTTCACTTTCACTTTCGCTTTGGCACTTTGCGCCCTAACAAGTTGTACGACCAACGTTTCGCACAACAGCCCTCAAGGCGCTATCACACCTATCCACCTCACAGGTGATACGACCGTGGTCTTAATGACGGATTATATCCCGGGTTGTCCCGATACGGTTATCCTTACCGGCAACGAATTAGGGGTGTATAAACAAATCGTTACGCTTCCTTATCTTCCTATTAAACAGGGAATGATTACCACCGGCTGCACGGCTTCGCGTGTTCATGTGGGATTCACGCAACCCGTTACGAATCCTCAGTTTGTGGTAATGCGCGATAACGAGCAGATTCAAAGTTACGAGTACAACGAGCAGACACAAGAACTGACTATCTATCTAATGAAGTTCCGTAAAGGCAGACAGTTCCTACGCGTCTATGCGGTGGATAACGACACCCTCTACAACGACCTACTTATTCCTTTGGAAAACGGTCATCCGTTTAGGCTCACTAAGCACTTGAATCGTCACGACGATAATGCCCAAGTGCTCTACTCTATTCTCATCGACCGTTTCCATAATGGCAACACCACCAACGATTGGAAGATCAACTCCCCCGAAGTGCTCGACATCGTCGATTATCAAGGCGGAGATTTGGCAGGTATCACCCAAAAGATTGAAGACGGGTTCTTTGATTCGTTGGGGATCTCCACACTTTGGATCAGTCCTATCACTCAAAACCCCTGGACCGCGTGGGGCTACTATCCGTTCAAGAACGGAAACAAATACGATCAACCCGACTCCTCTACTCCTCTACACCCCTACACCAAATATTCCGGCTACCACGGATACTGGCCTATTCTGGGTACGGTCATTGATAAGCGTTTGGGTACGCCCGAGGAGTTAAGGACCTTACTTTCCACGGCGCACGCACATAACATGAACGTCGTCCTCGACTACGTAGCCAACCATATGCATATTGAGTCTCCCACCTACGTGCAGCACCCCGATTGGCACACAGACTCTATCCTGCCTGATGGGCGTCGGAACTTCGAGTTATGGGATGAAGCGCGTCTGACGACATGGTTTGATGTACATATTCCGACCCTCGATTTAGAGCGCGAAGAAGTCTATCAAGCTATGACCGACACGGCCCTCTATTGGCTTGAGAACTACGACTTCGACGGTTTCCGTCACGACGCTTGCAAACATATTCCTGAGTGCTATTGGCGCACCTTAGGGGCAAAGATTGCACAACGTTTCCCCGACCGCCACATCTGGATGATTGGCGAGACGTACGGCAGTCCCGAACTTATCAACACGTATATCAAATCGGGCATGCTTAATGCGCAGTTCGACTTTAATGTCTATTATACCGTTCTGCACGCTCTTATGGGAGATCAACCTATGTCTGACATCGACCGCACGATTCGCGAGTCCTTGGCAACCTACGGTGCGCACCATACGATGGGAAATATCTCCGGCAATCACGACCAAGCGCGTTTTGCGTCCATCGCCGGTGGGGCTTTGCGTTTTGATGAGGACGCCAAAGAGGCAGGTTGGACACGCGAAGTGGGTATCGGTAATGCCGAACAAGCCTATCGTTTAGTTCTTCTACAAGAGATGATTAACTTCACTATTCCGGGTGTGCCTTGCGTTTATCAAGGCGATGAGTATGCCGAAGTCGGCGGTAACGACCCCGATAACCGTCACCCGATGAAGTTCACGGGTCTTGATGAGGCGCAACAACGCTTCAAATCACAAGTGATCCGACTTGCTCACCTGCGTCGTCACGCTATGCCGTTACTTTATGGCGATTATATCCCTGTATCGGCTGACGAGAATCAGATTACGTTCCAACGTATTTATATGAATAACATCGTAACCGTCAAAATCTCTCGCAATGAAGAAAGTTTTATTGACCTTGATGGCGTTCGCGTTTTTAGCGTGCAATAACCCTCAAACAGAGGATATACCCACTCCCGCCAGCGATACTACGGAAGTAACACCCGTAGGAGGAGACACCCTACCCCCCGTAGGAGGCGATACCTTACCCCTCTACTCCTCTACTCCCCATCCGCGGAGCGGATTTGTCGTGGCTTACAGAGCAGGAGCAGATGGGTGTATTGTTTTACGACTCGCTCGGTCAAGCCCAAGAGTGCATGGCATTGCTCAAGGATTATGGGATGACGGCAGTGCGTTTGCGTGTGTGGGTGAATCACCCTACCGGAGGCTGGTGCAACAAAGAAGATGTGGTTGTCAAAGCCAAACGCGCAGCGGCTTTAGGACTGCACGTGATGATTGACTTCCATTACTCAGACGACTTTGCCGACCCAAGTAAACAAGTCACTCCGGCTGCGTGGGCTTCCTACTCGTTGGACGAGCTCAAGACCGCCGTGGCTAACCACACAACCGATGTTTTGACTGCTCTTCAGCAAGAGGGTGTCACTCCCGACTGGATACAGATTGGCAACGAGACCCGCAACGGAATGCTTTGGCCTACAGGACGCTTATGGGATAACACGGGCGACTTACCTAATGGTTGGAAGAACTACGCTGCCCTAACGACAGCGGGTTACGATGCCGCTAAAGCGATCTTCCCCGAAGCAACGGTCATTGTACATATTGATAATGCTTACGAAAACAATAATTGGTTCTTCCGCAAGTTAAAGCAGAACGGCGGTAAATTCGATGCGATTGGACTGAGCCACTACCCGATGATGAAAGATTGGTCGGGGAAAGACTGGCAAGAGATGAATAAACTGGCAGCGAACAATATCAAACTCCTTTATGGCGAGTTCAACTGCCCCATTATTATGGCTGAGATAGGAACGCTTGCCGCAAGTAATCAAGTGCCAACAGCGGTGAAAGTGATTGCAGATTTGCGTTCGCGGTTGGATAACCTCGACTATTTCCAAGGGTACTTCTATTGGGAACCGCAATGCTATAGCGGTTGGAAGCCTGCCGAATATACTGCCAAAGGTTGGGGCGCCTATAACATGGGAGCTTTCACTTCCAAAGGTCAACCCAACGCCGCTCTCCTCGAACTCTTAAAATAGGACAAAGGAGCAAGGACAATAGACAAAGGACAAAGGACAAAAGATATAGGAAATATGTTTATTTTAACCATCTTAACCTCTTGGCTCTTTAGCCTCGACAGTCTTTCAGAGCAACGGCCGGTGACCGTGCCCCACGACTGGGCTATCACCACGCCTTTCGATCGCGAAAACGATCTGCAAACGGTCACGGTAGTACAGAACGGCGAGACGGTAGCCACGACCAAGACCGGTCGTTCGGGCGGACTGAACTGGATGGGAACCGGCTGGTATCAGACAAAGGTTGACCTCACCGACCCGAAAGACAGCGTCTATACCCTCGCATTTGATGGGGCGATGTCGCACGCGAAAGTGTATGTCAATAACCACTACATAGGCGAATGGCCTTACGGATATAACGCCTTCCACTTTGATATATCGTCCTATCTACAGACCGGCAAAAACACGATTCTCGTTCGGTTAGATAACCCACCCCAATCATCGCGTTGGTACCCGGGCGCAGGACTATATCGCAAGGTCGAACTGCTCCGTCAAGCCCGCAAGCATATTCCATTGTGGAGTTTTACAATCACGACTCCTTACGTCTCCGATACCCTCGCTACGGCACAGATAGAGATGGAGGTAGTTTCTGCTACAGCCAACACGAAAGTGCTGACCGACATCTATCGGGATGGTCAGTCTATCGCTCAGATAGAGGGCACGAAAGGGGTGGCACTTATCCCTTCACCCCAACTATGGTCTCCCGCCACTCCTTCCTTATATACCGCTATCACGCGCGTTTATGAGGGCGAAGAAGTCGTGGATAGTCTCACCACCCTCTTTGGTGTTCGCAAACTCGAATATATCCCCTTCCGTGGGTTCTATCTCAATAACCAACGCACGCGATTTAAGGGAGTGTGCTTGCACCACGACTTAGGACCTCTCGGCACCGCAGTACACAAAGATGCTTTGCGTCACCAAATAACGATGTTACAAGATATGGGGTGTAACGCGATTCGCACCACTCACAATATGCCTGCTACCGAACTCGTTGAACTATGTGACGAGATGGGAATGATGCTTATTGTAGAAGCCTTTGACACGTGGACACGCCCGAAAGGCATCAACGACTATTCCAACGATTTTGACGCTTGGTGTGAACGAGATATAGAAAATATGGTTTGCCACTTCCGCAACCACCCTTCCGTGGTGATGTGGTCGATTGGGAATGAGGTCTGGGATCAAGTTCTACCGGGTGGGATAGAGGTTGCAGAGCGTTTGCAGAATGCCGTGCGTTTATGGGACCGCACACGCCCAATCACTTGTGGGATGGACCAAGTCAAACAGATCATCTACAACGGCTTTGGTGCTGCCATCGAGATTCCCGGACTGAACTACCGCACTTCTCGTTACGAGGAAGCGTTTGAGCATTTGCCACAGAAGATGCTATTAGGTTCAGAGACGGCTTCGACCGTATCTTCACGCGATAGTTACCATTTCCCTGTTATTATCCAACCCGATGCGTTGCACAAGGACAACCAGTCGTCGAGTTATGATGTAGAATATTGCTCGTGGTCGGGGCTACCCGATCAAGACTTTCAGTTGGAGGACGACAACCTTTGGCATCTGGGTCAGTTCGTGTGGACAGGCTTTGATTACTTTGGCGAGCCTTCGCCTTACGACACAGACGCTTGGCCGTCTCACTCCTCGTATTTTGGTATTATTGACTTGGCTTCCCTACCGAAAGATAGGTTTTATCTCTATCGTTCCCAATGGCAAGAGGCGGAGCCTACACTTCACGTCTTACCGCATTGGACTTGGACCGGACGCGAAGGACAAACAACGCCCATCTTTGTCTATACCTCCTACCCTTCTGCGGAAGTGTTTATCAATGGTGTGAGCCAAGGCAAACTGCGTTTCGCTACGCCTGACGAGTGTACCCTATTAGCACAAGGAGCGAAAATTGAAGGAGTCAGCGAGATGCCTCCTGTGGGTCAGTTCACTATTCCCGATTGGGGTAATTCTCCGCGCCCCGAACTATTACCGAGGTATCGACTGATGTGGCAGCACACTATTTATGAGCCCGGCGAACTGCGGGTAGTCGCTTATAACGAGCAAGACGAACCGGTAGCCGAACAAGTCCTTCGTACCGCAGGCAAGCCTCACCACTTAGAGGCTGTCTGGGCAAATAAGAAAGAGAATGCAGAACAGCTGCAATATATCACCCTCCGCGTTGTGGATAAGGATGGGAATATCTGCCCGAATGCGGATCATCTGATTACCGCCAAAGGAGCAGTTGTGGCTGCTGCCAACGGCGACCCTACCTGCCTTGCGCCCGTTCAACTCGCTAAACCTGCTCAACCTGTTAAACCCGCTCAACCTGCTAAACTCGCCTATCCTGTTTTCCACGGTCAAGCCACCTTCATCGTCAACAATGGAACGACGACCTTTACTGCAAAGGAAATCAAGTCCGTTAAGATAACCATTAATAACTAACCAATCAACAATCACAAATCACAAATTAAAAATGAAAAAGACATTTTTCTTTGCCGCACTTTTATGCGGTGTGGTGTTCAGCTCTTGCTGCAAACAACCTTGCGAGAAATCGCACCCCTGCTGGTCGTATAACGCTACGATCTATGAACTCAACACTCGTCAAGTGACTAACGAAGGTACTTTTGCTGCCGCTGAGGAGCAGATCCTACCCCAACTCAAAGACAATGGTATTGACATTATCTGGGTGATGCCTTGCCAACCGATTGGAGAGATCACTCGCAAAGGAACGCTCGGTAGTTACTATTCCATTAAGGATTATTGCGACATCAATCCCGAATTCGGAACGAAAGAGGACTTCCGTCACTTCGTGAACACGGCGCACGAGATGGGCTTTAAGGTTATCCTCGACTGGGTAGCTAACCACACCTCGCCCGATAACGCTTGGACCAACAACGAAGGTTGGCACTATCGCGACAGTTTAGGTCAATTGATGGTTCAATATGACTGGACAGACATTGCTAAACTCAACTACGACAACCAAGCTATGCGTCAAGCCATGTACCAATCAATGGAATGGTGGCTCGACTCGATGGACATTGATGGTTTCCGTTGCGATGTAGCCGGCGAAGTTCCCACTGACTTCTGGGATTGGGTAATGCCTAAACTGCAAAAGAACCGCCGTCCTCTCTTCACCTTAGCTGAAAACGAGGACAAAGCTCCCGAACTCTGCGTGAAAGCATTTGACATGTACTATGGTTGGACACTTCACCATATCATGAACGAAGTGGCTCAAGGTAAGAAAACTGTCAATGACCTTTGGGCATATTTCGCTCAAGCTGACACGCTTCAACCTCAAGCTATTCGAATGAACTTCACTTCCAACCACGACGAGAACTCTTGGTCGGGTACGGAATATGAGCGAATGGGCGATGCAGCTCCTCTGTTTGCTGCTTTCACGTATATCGTTCCGGGAATGCCGCTTATCTATACCGGTCAGATCTCGGGTAACCACCATCGTCTGGAGTTCTTTGAGAAAGACCTCATTGACACACCGACAGAAGGGTTAGCACCGGAATACGAGTTGTACGCTAAGCTGAACGCTTTCCGCAAAGCGAACAAAGCTCTTTGGTCTAATCCGAAGGGCGCAGCGATGTATCGTCTCGATTCGGATAACGAGGCTATTTTTGCTTGTGTTCGTCCGTTAGAGAATACGGTGGTTGCGATTATGAATATGTCTGATAAGGAGCAAACCGTTACGCTCAATATGGGCGAATACGCAGGCGAATACACCTGTCTCTGCGGTAAAACCAAGACCTTGGCTGAGCAAGAGACCTTAACGCTTCAACCTTGGCAGTATATGCTTCTTAGCAAATAAACGTGCGCGGGCGTTTGCTTATATTATTTTTGATGGTTGCGAGCCTCACTCCTGCTACCGTTTATATGGGTCGCGTGACCGATAGCAATGGTCAGGGGTTAGGTTATGCCACCATCTATCCTGTCAATGACCCCGTGGTTGGTACGGCTACCAACCGCGAGGGTTATTTCTCTTTTGAGACGATTCTCGCCCCTAACAGCCAAATCATCATCTCCTACATCGGCTACGAGAAACAAATGATTACCCTACCCCCCTACTCCTCTACTCCCCTACTCCCAGACACAGTGGTCTTCCCTACCGTCGTGCTCACAGAGCAGCCTATCGGTCTGGAGGAGATGGTCGTCTCTGCTCAAAAACCTAAATACGCTAACAAACGCAAACAGATGGCGGCATTATTACAGGCTGTCTATACCCAACTCGAAGCCGATTGGCCTAATCAGACCACGCGTTATCACCTCGTTTCTGATGTGAGAATGGATAGTGAGGGCGAGGCTTGGGGCATGGAACAGATGATTGCCACCATCGCCTCTACTCCTCTACCCCAAACAGAGCCGCATCGCGACTCCGTTCAATTTCATGGTGAATACTGCAAGCGGTATTTTAACCCCTCTATTCGCGCTCGTGCGAACACCATCTATACAGATAGTACACTCGAACAGATGAACACAAAAACTGGGCGCAATAAAGATCGAGGTACACAGATGCGTAATGCCGCGGCTGCTATTGATTCGGGTGTGGTTGTGCATAAAGGACTCTTCGTTTCGGACAATGCTTTGAGGGAGATGCAAGGCGCTTTGACGGATATCAAGCATTGGTCCGTCAACAAAGAAAACGATGGAGAAACGGTGCTTACCTATACATATAAGAAGAATATGATGGGTATCTTCATCTTTCACCTCAAGCACCATTATATCTTAGATAGTCAGACCTTATCGTTGCTTCGCACGGCTACGCAGTCGGAGGTGCATATTAAGATTCCTTTCGGGGTGAAGTTAGATGCCAATGAGTTGCAGATACTGAATATGCTGAATATGTCGGAGCAGCAGATAGAGAAGTTCCGTCTTCGTCAAGCGCACGCGTATATACATTTTAATACGATTTATCAGCGTCGAGACGATAAGCTCTTCATCTTAGAGAAGAACCTCCACACGGATGCCTCTATTGTGGGAGCCAAGAAACAGACTATTCCGGTTGAGGTCAATGCCACACAACGAGTAGTAAGTATTGACTACCCTTCTCGTCCGTTGTATTACTTCGAGCTCACGCGTCGTCTCCGTCGCGAGATCGTTGAAATTTACTAATCCTGCCAAACGTAAAGTCGCTCCGGTGACACCGATAATTAGAAAAGGGAGTTGCACGTTTTTAGTCCTCTATCTTGGCATAGAGGTGGTTGATTTGTGTAGCGAGAGCTTGGGCGGAGAAGAGGTCGCAGACACGGCGATGAGCGCTTTGAGATAGTTGTTGCCTAAGGTCTGATTTGTTCGCCAGTTCGTTAACAGCTTGCGCGAAGGCGTGTGTATCATTGAGGGAGACTTCAAGTCCTGTCTCGCCCGCTATATTAACCCAATTGACGCCGCTTCCGACAAGCGAGAACGTGACGGGTACACAATAGCAGTACATAGCTTCCGCTAAAGCGACCCCAAATGCCTCCGCTTTATTGATAGAGGGGAAAGCAAAGATATCGGCCGCATAGTAATAACAGCGCAGGTCGTCGCCTGTGAGAGCACCTAAGAAAGCGATATTTGAAGCCCCGGAGGCTTGTTGTTGATATTGAGAAGTGAGGGGTCCTTTACCTGCGATGAGGACTTGTATGTCGGGGTTCATCTGCTGAGCGGCTTCGATGAGTCGGTCAATTCCTTTATAAGGGACATGCCTACCGCAGAAAAGGACGAGAGTTCGGTTGTGCCATTGCTCTTTGATCTGACGGATACGCTCCGCATCGGTAGGTTGTGGTGTGAAGCGGTCTTCTGCGATGACGTTAGGAAGGACATCGGTTTTGGAAGCATAGGGTTGTAGGATGGTGGAGGAAGCAGCGTAGTTAGGTGAGGTAGCGAGGATGAGGTTCGCTCGGTCGAGGAGCCTCTTCTCAAGAGGCGCAATCAGGCGATAAAGGATCCCTTTACCTAAGATATCGGAATGCCAGTGGACGATGAGTCGAGTGGTAGGAGGTAAGAGTCGGAGTACGATGGGATAGAGGAAGGGGTTGGGGCAATGGAGGTGAACGGCATCGGGGTGGTAGGTGTTGAGGAGTTTTTTGAGGTGGTGGTAGTAAGTAGGGGCTATATCTTGGCTGGCGATGGAGGCGCACACACCGACTCGGATGACGGGAATATCATTGATGGTGTCATAGTGTGTGTGGGTGTCGTTCGAGAAGCAAACCACAATGTTTTGGTGTTGTGGCAGAGCGGAAACGACTTGTTGTGCAACGGACTCGATACCGCCGAGATAGGGCGCATAGTACTTGCTAATGTGAAGGATAGTCATCGTGTTAAAAAGGTATAGATAGTATGGTAAAGAACAATTATCTTATAGTATATCTTGAACCACACGGGGAGGGTGCTTTTGTTTCCGCAATGGGTTTGTGTTTGGTTGTGTCGTCGATAGAGGATAAGGGGTTGGTGAATTAAGGTTGTTTTGCCTTTGAGGGCAGCTACTATTCCAATCCATTGGTCGTGAGCGACGCAGGAAGGCGGGAAAGGCAGAGCGCGGGAAAGGAGTTGTTTTCGGAACGCCATACAGCAGCCGAGGTAGGTGCATCGGATAGCGTTTTGGAAGGCTCCCGTGTGTACGCGTATATATTGGAAATAGGAAGGCAAGAGAGGTTGTAGGTTAGTGTCCACCATTTGGCAATCGTGTACGGCGAGGTCGGCTGTTTGTAGGGCATCGAGCATGGTAGAGACTTTATTGGGGAGCCAGACATCGTCTTGGTCGGCGAGGAAGATGAAGTCGCCATTGGCGTGAAGAAGTGCGTTCTCGAAGTTATGGGTAGTCTTGTCCACAGGGAAGTGTGTTTGGGAATAAGGGGTATGGTGTAGGACGCGGATACGTTGGTCGTGAAGGGCTTCGACGATAGCGAGTGTCTCGTCGGAAGAAGCGTCATCGGAGAGGATGACTTCGTCCCGATCGGAGAGTTGGGAGAGGATGGAGTCGAGTTGGGCTTTGATATAAGTCGCTCCATTATGGGTAGTAATACAAACGCTAATCATAACAATTTATGTTTAATATATGAGAATATCGAAATCGGTCGAATCGCCTTCATTTGTTTATAATGGGCGATGTTGGCACGTAGTATTTGTCCAATGTGTGAACAAAGATATTTAACCGAATGTCGATGAACGGCATTTTGTGCGCCTAATGTATTATCATTATGTTGACGATATAAAATAGTTGCTTGTAACAACGGAGCAATTATTCCATCGTGAGCAATAACACAAAGGGTTACCCATTCGTCATGCATAAGTGCAGAATTGGACATTGGTAAGGAAAGTTCCTTAACCTTATCATTAAACAACATTGTACAACCCGTTGTCAGACAACCATGCGAAAAATCTTCCCAACGCTGGTATCGTTCTAATTGGATGTGCTCATATTTCCAAAAAGAAGAACAAATCGTGCGTAATGCACTATCCACCACTTGCAAGTCAGAATGAATGATAATGGGCTTGTTCGGATATTGTTGCTCACATTGTTGCATCAGTTCCATTTCCCTTTCTATCTTATTAGGTAGCCATACATCATCTTGATCACAAAACATATAGTAGGGAGCGTCCACTTGGTTTAACAGGGACATAAAGTTTTGGCACGCTCCGCCGGTAGGAGGATAGTTGAGTATATGGATACGCGGGTGTTGGGATGCGTATTCTTTCAAGATGGAGGGGGTATTATCGGTAGAGCCATCGTCATGGATAAAGAGTTGCCAGTCGGGGTAGGACTGGGATAACAGAGAGTTGAGTTGTTCCTGGATGAATAGGGCCCCGTTATAGGTAGCGAGTAGGATGGCTATGTTATTGGTAGTGATCATGGTTGTTTATTTCTTTATTCATCAAATTCCATGAGTGATGCTTCGTGAAATTCTTGTCGTAGGATAATAGTTTGTTGACTATTTTTCTCGTTAAAGATGGAGGTGTAGGGGTAATATAGTTGGTAGCTTTTGATGTTAGATATTTCGAATTGCATATTGAACGAAGAGAACACGAAATAGCCCAAGCATAAAAGGGTGAGGCAGCGTGTGATAAAGAAGGTTTTTTGGGTAAAGAGCAGAGGTATGAATTCGGCAATTAGGATGAGGTAGAAGATTATTAGGTAGTTATTGAGTCGAGTGAAGTGTGCTCCCAGCACGCAGCCGGCGCAGCCAACAAGCATTAAGTATAGTGTGATCGGTTGCACGAGTGGGTAAATAGGTAGTTTTTCGCCCCATAGTAGGATACAATATCCGATAATAAAAGGAATGACGATATAATGGATTGCGAACACGCACGTGTTGTAAAAGGTATATTTGAAGGTGAGATAGGCTTCGAGGTTATTTGCTATTTGGTTGGCTGCGGCGGCAGGTAGTTTTTGTAAAATCATAGGTACGATGGTGGCACGAACAGAGAAGGCTAATAAAGCAATCGCCAATAAGATCGTCAATATTTTGAAATTAACCTTGAATCGCATCAACGGGAAAGTAAACAAGATGGCTGCGGATGGGTGGAATCCAATTGCTAAGACGGCCAGAAGAATCGCTCGTGTGTTTTTATGTTGCAGATAACTATCTAATGCCAACAGTCCGAGTGCGACGGCAAAACCCTCTCTCATTGTTTCGCAGTTGAGTAAGAAGAACTGTTTGGAGATGAAATAGATGAGAAGGAATAAGAAGTGTCGTTTCGTATATTTGAAGCCGATATAGCCAACGGTGGCATTGACGATAAGGGCTTGTATGATTTGTACGGCATAGAAAGAGTCAAACCATTGTTTGCAGTAGTAATTGACAATACTCCACAAGGGCATAAATCCCAATGTAGAATAATTGTCTGCGATATAATCTTTTAGGGAGGTATTGATGAAGATATCATCGAATAGGTCTAAGTACAATTGTTTGTCCCCTCCCAAGGCGTAACTCAATCCGGATGTCAGAATTAAATAGACACCCAAAAAGGCATAAAACACTTTGGATGTTTTACTCTTCTGCTCTTGTGAATCCCAACAAAAGGCTCCTACAATGCACAATAATATGTAAACAATATATACTGCCATTTATGCTTGTTACCAATTTATTCTTTTTTGTCCATCATTTGAAATAACGATGCCGGGTGTTGTTTCCTTGACTTCGATACCGAATAGGTTGTAGTATTTACGATCAAGAGGATTTATGGTTGGGTTGTTTGGCAAGGCCAATACGATGGATTGCATCCATTTTCTTCGTTGGGTTAAGTAATCGCGCACTGTAGCCACCTGTTCGGAGACGGTTTTTTGGACTTCAGCGCCATTAAACCATCGAAGATTCTCGTAGTAAGCCAGTGAGTCTAAGGAGGTAGCGAGAACAGAGTTTTCCAACGAATCCAGGTAGGCAATAGTTTCGTCTATCAAGGGCAAAGCATGGTCATTAAAGAACGATTTGTAGTAAGCTGCGAACGCAGGATTGACTAATAAATCGTGGAAGATGTGATTTGACAAGCTATAGGAATGTTCGTCGGGTTGAACCGTAAAATCGCCATCAAAATCCCAAAGTAAGGGCATTGTCATGGGGAAGGGGTTGAGTGTATCTTTCCCTAAGAAGTAGATATTTGAGCCTGCGGCATCATGATTACCCAAGACATCTTGGCTGAGCAGCCATTTAGCTGTACTCTCAAAATCGAGATAGGAAGCGATGTCGGGTTGTGTAATTTGTGTTTCCAGTTGACCTATTTGATTTTGAATTACTTCTTCCCATCGTGGTGTTAAGTCGTCGGTATCCGGTTCCTTATAGGTCCATCGTATCGCGCCGGTAGAATAAATCGGTCCCACAAACCACTTATCCTCGTTCCACCAATAGGGATCCATTTCCATGACGTAGCCTCCGTCTGATAGAATCAGGCGGCAGTCATTATTTTTGCTGACCGCTTCGGATAGGTAGAAAAAGCCTTGATAGTCGCCGTTCAGTTCCATTTGGACAGGAATAGAGCGAGGAGTCCAAGGCATAGCAATCGCTTTAGACACGGCTCGTGCGATGAGTTCGTTATAGGTGCGTTCTACATTGTTTAGCAGTACCCACTCCTTATCGCGGTAATCGGTTTTATCGAGTGGGTCGGTGACGGGAATGAGATTTGCCTTTTTCTCTAATTTTAGTTTATAGGATTTTTTAGGTTGAACTTCTGCCGAAGCACTATTCCCTCGCAATTTTACGGTTAATCCGGATTCTTTTTTTACGTATTCTCCCGAATCATATATTGTATCTCCTAACTGAGTAATCACCAAGCGGCTTTTCACTTTGTTTGGGTTGGTTGCTACACAGGCACCTATAGCTCCTTCAGGTGGGCAGGTATAACTTTCGCAAGATGGTATTTCGCCGTCCACAGTAATAATATGTAAGAAGGGGACATCAATACTCTCGGTTCCGGCATAGTAATGAACTTGGGCTTGCATACACAAGGATACGCCCATTAAAACACTTAACAATGTATTTTTTTTCATTTTCAATTAGATTTTAATATTTTTGACTACCATTTATACGCATCATTTTTCATCATTTCCCCTACTCCACAATTCCTTCACTACCTCCATTGGCCATTTCCAGTTTTGGTATGCTAGTTGCGCCAAGCCCGGAGCGAGAATCATACCCCATAATCCCCAATCAAGCACGCCCATAAACAGCCACATCAACACTATCGTTGCTGCACCACTGACGAGCGAGGGGATAAAGAACGGTATTCTATTATCCGCCATGATAAACCCTGCCGCCGAAGCGTGGTTCTGCTCCAACCAATTGATAACGAGCATCGCAATCAACATCGTTGTCGGCACAAAAGCAGTCTTACTATGAATAACACCTAACGCCCAGTCACCTAACACAATCCAACCTACACCAATAACCACAAATGTGCCTAATACAATCACCACATTATATAAGAAATTCTTACGCAAGGCGCTGATATTATTTTGTGCTCTATATTGCGCCAACTTGGGTGTCATGGTTTGATAAAAAATAGTGGCACAACGTGCCAATACGTCCATCACCTGTATGGTTATACCATAACAACCCATTTGTTCCAATGTTAGAAATGCTCCACCCATAAACACAGCAGACTTGGTTACACAGAAACCTCCTAATTGGGTCAGCCCAATCTTAACAGCATTCGGCATAATCGCATTCAATATCATACGCGCATCTTGCTCCTTGGCTTCTTTTAGCGCCTGACACATCTCAGGCGTGAAGAAAACCCTGTACATCAGCACTCGTCGTATAATCGTGGAGATTAACTGAGCCGATACAATAGCCGTCAGTCCGCAACCGGCATAAATCATGCCAATGGCTATGCCGATATAAAAGACTTGACCAATAACCGTTATTTGCTGGCTGCGCTTAACGTACCCTTTGCCCAGCAATAACGCATCATAATACATCGTATAGAGGCTATAACAACTGATGAAAATCAATAATATCCAAGCAATGATGGCATCTTGATGATCACCCGAGTATTTGCGCATGAGGAATAGGAAATACACCGTTCCCAAACTGGCTAATAAACCAAACGCACCCAATGCCATCCATCGGTAAAAACGACGCATCGCTGTCAAAGTGCCTTTCAGCAGCGAATAATCAACCTCACTCGATTCCGAGATATGCTCCACCCCATCCTTCTGTAAATGACTCACACCGGAGAACACATAACTGATATTACGCGCAAACGTAGGCCTAAAACCAAAGTCCAAAATCATCACAAGCATCGAGATGGTTTGGAAAATGTTCCAAATACCAACTGTCTCGGAGGAGAACTTGTTGAGAATAAACGGAAGCAGTATCACCCACCCTCCTATCATAAAGATAGTAGCGGCATAACTCCACGCAATATCCTTTTTTCCTATGTTCTCTATACTTGCCATTATCTCACGTGTCTTTTGTTCAACTCTCTTTGGTACTTGGCTGCCACGGCTTGGTGCTCGCGCAGGGACTTGGTAAACACGTGTGTTCCGCTGAAATCCGGATTGGCGCACATATACAGATAGTCGGTCTTAGGCGCATTAAGCACCGCGTCTATCGTCGTTTTACGCGTACAGCGGATGGGGCCCGGAGGCAACCCCCGATGTTTATAGGTGTTATAGGGAGAATTAAACTCCAAGTCCTTCTTCAATACACGTTTCTTTCCAAAGTCCCGTTCTGCAAAGATCACCGTCGGGCACGCCTGTAGGGGTATTCCCAAGCGGAGACGGTTGAGATAGATAGAGGCTATCGTCGGATATTCGTCTTGGTTATTGGTTTCGCTCTCCACGATGGATGATAAGGTCGCCACCTCGCTTTGGCTCAGTTTCATCGCAGCAGCTTGCGCCTTGCGTTTCTCCGTCCAGAAACGTTTATACTCTTTTGCCATTCGGTCAAAGAGTTGGTCTGCCGTGGTCGTCCAATAGACCTCGTAGGTATCGGGTAAGAAGAGCGTAATCGCGGTCTCGGGTTTGAGGCCATAACGCGCCATATATTCGGCATCGGACATCCTAGAGACAATAGAAGCCGAGTCTAACAGCAGCTGTTTGCTTAGGCGTTGGGCGAGTTGTTCGGGTGTACGGAGGGTGTGGGTGAAGGTCAGTTTAACGGGTGTCTCTTCCCCACCCTTCAGGCGGCGCACCACATCGGTGAACTTCACCTTATCCCCGAAAACATAGTACCCCGCGTGGACCTCCGAGAGGTGCTGGCGGTGGACTTGTTTATTCCAAAAAATCATGGAGGAAAAGGTATAATCCTTCTGTAAGACTTGGAGAACGGAATCCACGGAAGCAGGAGCAGGGATATAATATCCATGCTTCTTTTCCACATCCTTCGCAGTCATATACCCTGGGAAGAGAATGAGTTTGCCTATACCATAAAGGGTGAGGGCTATAATAGCCACTATTAGAACTTTACGCATAATTATTCAAAAAGTATGCAAAGGTACGATTTTTTTTTCATATATGCAAATTTATTTGCAGATTTTTGTGAATTCTCTCGCAGATTACACGGATTACACGGATTATTTTTATTATTCCATAGATGGCGAGTATAATGCGGGGAAAAGGAACGAAACCAAAAAGCGGACGCAAGAATGCGCCCAAAATGCACAAGGCAAGACAGGCGACAGGAGACGGGCGACAATGGACAGGGGATAGGCAAAAGGTTCGTAAATCAATCGTCCAAAATATCTAATTGCAATACAGGATTGTCGGTAGTAGAGAGGGGGAGCCAAAGAGGAAGGTCCTCACCATTAGGATTGCCCGTCTTACAGAAATTGGAATAGTAATGTAAGAACCGATTCGACAGTTCATAGTCCTCCGGTTGCCAGTTATACACCTTGTTCGTGCTGAGGTTTCCCATCGCATACTCAATCTCGGAAGAGTGTACCGCACCCTTGAGTTGCGGATCGCGTGAGCGACAGAAACGATAGCGATAGACGGTATTCCCTGCCTCAAACTGATAAGTGCAGAGGTTACGGGTGATGTCGGCGATGAAGAGTCCAAAATACGACGAATCGAGCGGATAACCCTCGAGGGAGTTCCAACCGGCAAGCAAAGGCACTTGGGCTTGCTCTTTCTTTATATATAGAGAGTCAGGTTCCTCCGTGAGCACATAACCATCGATGACCGCTTGTGGCATCCCCTGTAAGGCGCACGATTGCAATAGTTCGGATGCACTCATGGCACGCAGTTCGGTGAGGGACTTACCTTGCGCGAGTTGTAGGCCTTGTTGTTCGGCTTGTGCGAGCGATTGCGACTGAGCCGGATAGACGTGCGCACCGGAAGAGAGGATGGCTCCGGCAATATTGTTTTTTGATAGGGGCGAGACCATCAGCAGTGACACACTGAACGAGCCTGCACTCTCGCCGGCGATGGTGATGCGGTTAGGATCGCCACCGAACGCGGAGATGTTGTTTTTTATCCACTCGATAGCAGCGGCTTGGTCCATGAGTCCATAGTTGCCTGAGCCGTGATAGGGTGTCTCGGCACTGAGTTGAGGATGGGCAAAGAACCCGAAGATGTCCTCACGATAGTTAGCCGTGACGGTCACTACACCGGTGGCAGCCATCGCCGCACCATCGTAGCGGTACTCGCTGGCACTCCCGCCTATCCAACCACCACCATTGAAATAGATAAGGACCGGTTGTTTGTCGGAAGTACGTTGGGCTGAAGTCCAGACATTAAGATAGAGGCAGTCTTCAGAGAAAGCCGGTCCGCGGAAACACATATCCGAATAACGAAGGTGCTGCATGGGATCGTTAGCAAACGCTTGGGTAGAGAGCACCCCACTCCAAGGTTGTACAGGTTGAGGAGCTTGCCAACGCAAGTCGCCTACAGGAGGTGCTGCGTAAGGGATACCGAGGTAAGCCTTGACTTGTTCGGTGAGTTGGACTCCTTCGATAGTGCCCCCCTCGATGGAGGTCTGTAAGGTCACGGGGTGACAGGAGGTTAATAGTGCGTAAGCGACTATTAATAGTTGAAAGTTGAAAGTTCTTAGCCCAAAGGGGCACGATCGGCAAAGCCGTATGGAAAGTTGAAAGAAGCCGTCTAGTTTAATAGTTGAAAGTTTAAAGTGTGACATGGTTGGGAAAGAGTTTATGAAGTTCTTGTTTTTCTTGTTCGAGGTGAGCAGTAAACGCCTGTGCCTCGGTGGTATCAGGATGAAGAGGACGATGATGCTCATCGAGCCAGAGTTGGTGAAGGCGGTTGATGTCACGGATGGTAGTTGAGTCAAAGTACGTGGCACTGAAACGCTCCCAGAGGATATCGACGGCGACGGGCGAAGGATGAAGCATGTCGGGGGCATAAAACCGATAGTCACGCAGTTCGTCCAACAGGATCTCGTAGGAAGGGAAATAGTTTATGCCTATCAATCTATCAACGGCTTGGAGGAGGATGGCTTTGGAGAGTTGGTTCTCGTGAAGACCATCTTTTTTATGGCGGATGGGAGAAACGGTGAAGATCCAACGTTTGTCCTTATATCGTTCGAGGATAGGTTGCCAGAGTGCGACGATCTCGTCCACGGTTAAGCGACGACGGATGAAGTCCGAAGCGGGGCGTTTGGCGCAGTTGTCCACAACTGCGTTAAGACCGCCTTCGGCTGAAAGCGTTTTATCGAGATAGACCCAAGCGGTGCCGAAAGTGATGATGATAACATCGGCTTGCGGGGCGTAGTCGTCTATATGGTGAGCGATAGAGACCGGGTTATAGAGGGTACCCGTAGGGTTAGCGGTTACGCGGAAGAAGTATTCGCGAAACTTATCCGCTATGCGGTCCGAGAAACACGAACCGAGAAGGAGGAGTCGGTCGTCGAGGCGGATTGGCCATCTGGAAGGAGCAATATCAACGGGAGTCGTTAGGAGCATGTATTTGTGATTTGTGATTTGTGATTTATTCAAATTTCATGACTTGGGCAGGAGAGATGTGGGAGATAATGGCAGCAGGGAGCAGGAGGATAAGAACGGAGATGAGTAAGGTGCCGAAATTAAGCATTATAATCCAGAACCACGCAAAACTAATGGGCACGAAATCGACGAAATAGGTGGTAGCATCGAGTGGGATGAGATGGGTGAGTTGTTGGATCCAGCATAGTCCGAGTCCGATGGCGTTTCCGATGAGCATTCCCTTGCCGATAAGCATGGCTGCCTGTTTGATGAAGATACGTTTGACAAAAGCGTTCGTAGCCCCTAAGGCTTTGAGCGTACCGATAAGTTGGACGCTATCGAGGATGAGGATAATCAGTCCGGAGATGATATTAAACCCTGCTACGGCAAGCATCAATAGAATGATGACAACGACATTCATATCGAGAAGGTCGAGCCAAGCAAAGATCTGCGGGTTGAGTTGTTCGATGTTTTGGGTGAAGTAGGCATTGCCGTCCGCATCGAGTCGATTGGCGGTAGCGTAATAGACATTATCCTCCACGGCATGTAGGTTAGTGAGGTCATCGACCATGATTTCTATTCCCGAGGCTTGGTGTTCGTTCCACCGATTGATATTCGTGACGAAAGCGGGTGTGCCGACGATAAAGATATCGTCAAACTCCCCTACTCCTGTATGGTAGATACCGGTGACTTGTACTTTGCGCACTTTGACCTCTTCGCCCACGAAATATAAGAAAAGGGGATCGGTAACGTTCAGTTTGAGTTTACTTGCGAGGCGGCGCGACACGATAATCTGGTTGGGAGCAGAAGGGATGGTACCTTCTAAGAGGTTGGCTGCGAAATAGTCCCAATAGGATGTACCCTTGAACACGACCCCTTGAAAGGCATCGGAAGTCTTGGCAATACCGGGTTTGGTATAGAACGGCACCGCAGCTTGCACATGTTCAAAGGATTGGAGGGTAGAGAGAAGGGAATCGGACCACGCGATAGGGAGCATTTCGTAGGTGTTGTTATTATCGTAGTTCACCACTTGGATATGGGCACCGAACCCCGCCACTTTATTGGCTACGGTCTGTTTGAAGCCCACTACGACACCGATGGTGACAACCATGACCATCATTCCGATGATGATCCCCAACAAAGCCACGCGCACGGCGGGGCGAACGGCTCCGCGATTCGATGGTTGGGCGAAATATAGTCGCTGTGCTATGAAAGAAGTTGAGTTTGGCATGGTTTTTGCAACGTGAGGAGTGAACCTCTAAAAATTAGTTATTATGAAACGTGTTTTTTTACTATTCAGTTTTATTATTCCCGTTTGTGGAATGATGTGGGCACAGCCTCAAGGTCATCAACACCAACGCACCGCTGAGGAATGTGCTATGAAACAAACCCAAATGATGATTCGTGAGCTTAGTATCTCTGATTCGCTTCAGTATCGTACACTCTTCGACATGAATCTCAAGTACGCTCGCCTTCGCGAAAACGGTTGTACCCGTGCTCAGATGATGACCAACATGTTAGATCGTAACAACGAGCTCAAGCAGATTCTGACGGCTGAGCAGTACGACGCTTACATGAATCGTCAAGTACAGCCCGGTCCTCACGGTCCCCAACAACAGGCAGTACGGTTCGCAGGGCAAGGAAAAGGAGACCCGAAACAACACCACCCACGCAAAGGCCACCCACAATGTCCCCCGGGAAATGAACGCCCAAATAAACCCGGCTGTAACAATTAAGCAACACCCAAATTATCAAAGGAAGAGTCACCCACAGGTTGGCCCTTTTTTTGTTTTCAGAAGTATAAGTCCAAAACAGGGAGAAGGACAATGCCGCGGCGAACGTATCCGCTGCATGGCTGCTGACGAAACCGTAGTGTCCTCCTGTATAGCCGTTTACGATGTGTACAAGTGCGGATAGTCCCGGATCGTGAGTGGGACGCCAACGGCAGACAGCATGTTTGATGATGCCGGAGGAGATAAAATCCGCTAAGCCGGCACTTCCGGCAACGGCTACGATGGTCAATAATGCCAGTGCCCACCACGGCACGCGAAGGGAATGCGTCTTAGAAAGCGTGTAGCAACGGCGGAAGATAAGGGCTATCATTAGGACGTATAGCCAGATCCAAGTCGCCTTGCCGCTGATGATCCACATTACGGTATCTGCCCAAGCGCAATGCAGGTGGTTGACGACAAGCAACCAATACTGATCTAATGTGATAAGTTGGTCGATCATATTACATAAAACCAAGTTCCAGTTTAGCCTCGTCGGACATCATGTCTTTGGTCCATTGAGGTTCAAAAACGAGGTTGATGTTCACCTCGCGAATGCCCTCGACGCAGCCTACTTTTTGTCGTATATCCTCGACTAAGAAATCCGCTGCCGGACAGGAGGGCGCGGTAAGGGTCATGTCGATGGTGCATATATCGTTGTCGATATCAATCTTGTAGATGAGTCCAAGATCGTAGATATTGACGGGTATCTCGGGATCGAATACGGTCTTGAGCATCCGCAGCACTTCTTCTTCTTTTACTAAAAACTCGTTATTCATAATTCATTAAACACATTTCGCCGTTCTCGGATAAGGTAGCGTAGGTCCACTGCTTAAAGAAGTCACCCAGGATAACCACCCTGCGGGAGGACGAAAGCATCAAGTCTAATTCTATATGTCGGTGTCCAAAAATAAAATAGTCTATTTGGTCTTGAGGTTGATAGTTCTTTGCGAACTGCACCAGTTCCTCTTTCTGCTCTCCCATATAGGGCACGGGATTAGTCAACTCCTTTTGGCGACTATGTTTAGCCCAATAATAGCCAAAAGCATCTCCGAGGCAAGGAGGCAGCAAAGCGAAGAGGGATTGTAAGAAGGGGTTATGAAAGATCTTACGCAAGAATAAGAAGGGACGATAGGTCGAATACTCGTCTCCATGAGCCATAAACACTTCTTTGCCTTGAAGCACGGTTCGATACGATTCGCGATGCACCACCACTCCGGTACGACGAGCCAGCCAACCGAATGTCCATATATCGTGATTGCCAATGAAAAAATGGACTTCGATACCCTTATCGGTGAGGTTCTTGAGTGCGTCCAGCAGAGGTTTATATGTTTTTTGTTTTTTTCCCGGTCCCCACACATACTCGAACCAGAAGTCGAAGATATCGCCGAGCAGGAAGATGTGTGTAGCATCCTTGCTCATCAAGTTGAGTAGGTCGATGAGCCGCTGTTGATGCGTCTTAGCGTCAGCCACGACGCGCGAACCAATATGTGCATCACTTACAAAGTATATCATTCGTTTAGTAATATGGCGGTGTGACAAGCGACCACTCCTGCCGTCTCGGTGCGTAATCGGCTATTGCCGAGGCTGACGGGGACATAGCCATTTTGGAGAGCGAGGTCTATCTCTTGCTCGCTAAAGTCGCCTTCGGGACCGATGAGGATGGTGATTGAGTTTAGAGTGGAGAGTTTAGAGTTTAGAGTAGTTGAGAGTTTAGAGTTTAGAGATAAGAGTTCCTCTTTGAGGGATCGTTTGTCCTTCTCGTAGCAGTGGGCGATATATTTATAGTTTAGAGTGGAGAGTTTAGAGTTTAGAGAGATAAAGTCTTCGAACTTGGTAAGGGGATGAAGGAGAGGGAGGTAGGGAGTGAGGGACTGTTTAGCGGCAGAGAGGATGATTTTCTCCAAGCGGTCGGTGCGCAGTTGTTTGCGTTCACTAAAGCGGCAAAGAAGGGGAGTGATCTCGTCCACCCCTATTTCGGTACATTTCTCTACCATCCACTCGAGTCGCTCCACGTTTTTCGTAGGTGCGATAGCAATATGCAAGTGAAAATGGTGGTGCGGTTCCTGTTTTTGGGAAGAGAGGATCTCAAACTCGCAATGTTTAGGGTGCGGATTGGTGATGCGTGCTTGGTAGGTCATCCCTCGTCCGTCGGTGAGTAGGATTTCGTCCCCTCTATCGTAACGCAAGACGCGAATACAATGCTGCGATTCCTCCTCGCTGAGACAGTGTTGTTGCTCTATGTCGGGTGTATAAAACAGGTACATCTTTGCAAGAAATCCACATTTAGCGTGCAAAGATACTGAAAAATCCCGATTTATGCAAATATTTTTTGCAAATGTCAATAAAAATGTGTAATTTTGCAGAAAAATTTAGGAAATAATGCATACAAGACAGGAACAGTTGCAAGCTTTTGACCGCTTGCTCACTATTATGGATGAGCTCAGGGAGCAGTGTCCATGGGATCGCAAACAGACGTTTGAGAGTTTACGGCAAAACACCATCGAGGAAGCCTACGAGTTAGCCTCCGCTATTGTGGCAGGGGATAAGCAAGAGATAAGCAAGGAATTAGGGGACGTGCTGCTGCATGTTATTTTCTATGCTAAAATCGGTAGCGAGACGGGGGATTTCGATATTGCGGATGTGTGCAACCACTTATCGGATAAGTTAGTTTTCCGTCATCCGCACATCTATGGTGGGGAAAAAGCGAGCAATGCGGAGGAAGTTTCCAAGCTTTGGGAGCAAGTCAAACTCAAGGAGAAAGGTGGGAACAAGACGATTCTCAGTGGTATTCCGCAGGCATTACCGGCTCTTATCAAAGCCTATCGCATACAGGATAAGATAGCCAATGCGGGGTTAGATGGCACCACGCAAGAGCAAGTGTGGGCAGAACTCAACACACGTTTAGAGGCTTTCCAACAGAATCCTCAAGAAGAGGACTTAGGGCGCATCTTGTTTTTGATGGTTCACGCAGCAAGGCTTAATAAGCTTCGTCCGGATAACGCGTTAGAGAAACAGAACCTTGATTATATAGCGCGGTTCGACACTAACGAACGGGCTGAATAAATGTGTATTCCACCGGTCCAAAAGACGTAGAGCAATTGGCAAGGTGAATGAGGATGGTATCCGTTCCTGCGCGTTGCGGGACGTATAACATAGGAAGTACCACACTTTGAACGTAAGGATAGAAGTGGAAACGTCCCTTCGCCACATCGGTCTTAGCCGGATCAAGGTAGTTATTCCAATCTGCGCCTATCGCAAAAGTAGCCTGCATAGAGGTTGTGTCCCAACGGATAATAAGCGAATCTAGTGCGTTATAACGGCCATTGGCCCCAATCACGAACGCCATGGTATCTAACGCATAAATGGTATCCAAGGAATAGACACCGGAACGAACAGGATAAGCCAAGATCGTATCAACCTTAGCGCCATGTTTATGCTCAAAGAATGAGAAAGCTAACTCGGGAGTAGATTGCGCATCATCCTTTATCTTACAAGACGAAAAGAGAATGGCAAGAATAAAAAAAGGAATACATTTTTTCATAGAGTGCGGCATAAAGGACTCGAACCTTCACTCGTGAGAACTAGATCCTAAGTCTAGCGCGTCTACCAATTCCGCCAATGCCGCTTGCGGGACCCCAAAAAAGGGGAGGCTTTTCAAATCGGGTGCAAAGGTACAACATTTTTTTGATATATGCAAATATGAATAACATTTTTTACGATATTTTGCCGAATGGCGTGCAAATTGTACACAAACAAGTGCCTTCGGAGGTGGCATACGTGGGAATTATGGTCGGTGCGGGAACACGCGACGAGGAGGTGAAACTCAACGGGTTGGCACACTATATTGAGCATTGCGTATTCAAGGGGACGAAGACGCGCACGGCGAGTCAGATTATCAATCAGATAGAGGGGATTGGTGGTGAGATCAATGCTTATACCACGAAAGAGGAGACCACTTTTTACGCTGCCACGCCGGTGGAGCATTTTGCTCACACATTGCATTTGATAGCGGATTTGGTGCTTCACTCCACTTTTCCTAAGAAAGAGACGGACAAGGAGTTGCAAGTCATTTTAGATGAGATAGAGAGTTATAACGACTCGCCCAGTGAATTGATTTACGACGATTTTGAGGGGCTTGTTTTTTCAGGTTCTCCCCTTTCCTACCCTATTTTAGGCAGTTCGAAGAGTCTGCATAAGATTCGGCAAGCGGATGCGTTGGCATTTATTCAGACACGCTATAATCCGGAACAGATGGTTGTTTTTTCTCAAAGTAAGTTACCGATGAAGACGATTGTGAGGGAAGCGCAACGCTGTTTGAGCGAGACACCTTATATATATACGCACGCGCACGAAAGAGACACTTTTGTTCCATCCGATTCGGGTGCGAACTCTGTCACGCTCAAGAAGCGGACTCATCAAGTACACGTTATGGTAGGCGGGTTAGCGTATCCGTTAGGGCACGAGAAGCAATTGGCAACGTATTTGCTCAATAATATCTTAGGCGGAGGGGCGTTGAACTCTCGGTTGAATATGAGTTTAAGGGAGCAGCGAGGACTGGTTTATACGGTAGAATCGACTTATACGCCTTTGAGTGATACGGGGTATTGGTCTATTTATTTTGCTTGTGATCCGGAGGATGAAGACACGTGTTTAGACCTTGTTCAGCAACAGTTAGAGTTGCTCAAGCAGCAACCGCTGACCTCTTCACAACGGCAACGTGCCATTCAACAACTCAGAGGACAGATGGCTATTGCGGCAGAGAATCAAGAGAATAATGCATTGGCTATGGCAAAGAATATGCTCTATTTTCACAAGGCTCCCACTTGGCAAGAAACATTTGCTAAGATAGAACAAATTACAAGTCAACAATTATGTGAGGTCGCTAACGAACTTTTTGACACAAAAAAGACATTTTCCCTATCATATCGTTAGTTTTTGCAAAGAAGACATACTAAAACCAACGAATTTTGCAAAAAAAGCAAAAAATATTTGCACATATCATTTATTTTTTGTAATTTTGCACGATTTTTCGCATTATGTGTGGAATATTTTTGTATGAATTTAAGTTATAAATATAAATATTTTATGAACAAGATTGTATTAACATTCGTTTCTCTACTGGCTTCTGTTGCGCTTTTCGCTCAGACGAAGGTAACAGGTATTGTCCTTGACGAAATGGGCGAACCTGCCATTGGCGCAAGTATTACGGTAGAAGGAACAACGCTAGGTACTGTCTCGGATTTCGATGGTTATTTTGAGATTGTCGTTCCGGACGGAACCAAGACAATTAAAGTTTCGTACGTTGGTTATCGCGAACAGAATGTAGCGGTTAAGCCCAACGTAAAAGTGACGTTGCAACAAGACACGCAACAAATTCAAGAAGTAGTCGTACAAGGTATGGTAAAGCAAGACAAGCGCTTGTTTACCGGTGCTGCCACGAAAGTGGATGCCGACAAAGCCAAGTTGGACGGTGTAGCTGATATCTCCCGTTCGTTGGCCGGTCGTGCTGCCGGTGTGAGTGTGCAGAACGTGAGTGGTACGTTCGGTACGGCACCAAAGATTCGTGTTCGTGGTGTGACCTCTATTTATGGTGCTTCGAAGCCTTTGTGGGTGGTAGATGGTGTCGTATTGGAGGATGTTGTTGAGTTAAATGCCAGCGATTTGAGTAGTGGTGATGCCACGACTTTAATTGCGAGTGCTATTGCCGGTATCAATGCAGACGATATTGAGAGTTTCCAGATTTTGAAAGATGGTAGTGCGACTTCTATCTATGGTGCTCGTGCTATGGCAGGCGTTATTGTTGTTACCACCAAGAAAGGTAAAGCCGGTCAAAGTAAGTTTACCTACAACACAGAGTTGACTTATCGTCTTATTCCTTCCTACAGCGACTATGATGTTTGTAACTCGCAAGAACAGATGGGTATTTATCAAGAGTTAGAGCGTAAAGGTTGGCTTGACTATTCGTCATTGGTTTCGGCAAAGAACTTCGGTGTTTATGGTCGAATGTATCAGCTCATTGACGAAGGTAAGTTAGAGAATACACAAACTGCGAAAAACGCTTATTTGCGTCAGGCAGAATATCGTAATACCGATTGGTTCAAAGCTTTGTTCAATCAAACGATTATGCACAACCACTCTCTGAGTTTCTCTACCGGTACGGAGAAAGGTCGCGTATATGCTTCTTTGAGTGCGATGCACGATCCTGGATGGACTAAATCCGATCAAGTATTGCGTTTCACGGCAAACTTAAATGCCAGTTACGACATTCTCAAGAACTTGACCGCTACCTTGATTGCCAACGCAAGTTATCGTAAGCAAAAAGCTCCCGGAACGACCAAAGCGCAAACCAACCCGATAACGGGCGAGTTCAGTCGTGAGTTTGATATCAACCCCTTCTCGTACGCTTTGAATACGTCTCGTGTGATGGATCCAAAGGACACCTATCGCCGTAACTACTGCGATTTTAACGAGTTGGATGAGATGTCGAAGAACTATATTGACATTAACGTATTGGACACTAAGTTCCAAGGTGAACTCAGTTATAAACCCGTTCGCGGATTAGAAATTAGTGCCTTAGGTGCCATTCGTTACTATAGCAGTTCCCGAGAGCATAATATTATGGATAATAGTAACCAAGCACGTGCTTATCGTGCGGGTATTGATCCTGAAAATTCCACGATTCGTGATGCGAACAGATACTTATATACGAATCCTGACGATACTCGGGCGTTGCCTATCTCCATCTTACCGAAAGGCGGTATTTATGACTTAAATGAAGACAAACTAATCTCTACCGATTTCCGAGGAACGGTTAGTTACAACGCCGATTTGGGTAAGAATGGCGACCACATCCTCAGTTTGTTTGGCGGTGTAGAAGGCAATATAACGGATCGTCAATACATTTGGTTCCGCGGTTGGGGCTATCAATATAACAACGGCGGTGTACCTTACACGGACTATCGTCTCTTCAAGCAAAGTCAGGAAGAGAACTCTCAATATTACTCTAACGAGTTCAAGTACTACCGCAACCTTGCCTTCTTCGCAATGGGAACGTATTCGTACAAAGGTCGTTACACCATTAACGGTACCATCCGTTATGAGGGAACGAACACGTTAGGTCGCAGTCGTAATGCCCGTTGGTTGCCCACGTGGAACGTGAGTGCGGCTTGGAACGCACACGAGGAGCGTTGGTGGCAGCCCACCTTCGGAGATGCTTGGACACACGCCAGTTTGAAGGCTTCCTACTCGTTGACCGCTGACCGTGGACCGGCTTCTAACTCGATGGTAGTCTTCGAAAGTTTCAGTCCCTTCCGTCCAAGTACGGATGCATCAGAGACCGGAATTCAGTTATCCGCTCTTGCCAATGATGAATTGACATACGAGAAGAAGCACGAGCTCAATATTGGTGCTGCTTTCGGTTTTGTGGATAACCGCATAAACGTAGAATTGGACTGGTACAAACGTAATAACTTTGACTTGTTAGGTTACGTTCAGACGATGGGTGTAGGTGGTGTAACAACGAAATTCGCCAACGATGCCACGATGGAATCAATGGGTGTAGAGTTCACCATTTCGACGGTGAACGTTAAGATGCCGGTATTCACATGGGGAACGGACTGGATTTTTGGTTGGGCAGATAATAAGATTACCAAACTGGACTCCTATTCTCAAGTCATTGATTTGGTTGATGGAAGAGGTTGGGGGCGCTTGCAAGGCTATCCTATCAATAGTTTGTTCTCCATTCCTTTCGCAGGATTAACAGAAGAAGGTCTTCCCACCTTCCACGGAAACAATAACACCATCATTGGTCCGAATAATTATAGTGATATTTATTTCCAAGAATATAGCAAAGAGCAATTGGAATACCTCAAATATGAAGGTTCTTTGGATCCGAAGATCAATGGTTCGTTTGGTAACACCTTCGGTTTCTTCAATAACAGCTTGAAGTTAGAAGTATTCTTCACCTATCAATTCGGTGGTGTGCTTCGCTTAGACCCATTATGCACAGTAAATGGAAATAACTATAGCGATTTAGCGGCAAGCATGAAGGAGATGAAAAACCGTTGGGTAGTACCCGGAGACGAGAAAATAACAACGATTCCCGTCATTGCCTCTACCCGTCAGTTATCTACCATTCAGAACTTAGCCGAAGGTTATTCTGCTTATAACTACTCGGATCAACGCGTAGCCAAGAGTGATTTCATTCGATTACAGTCGTTGAGTTTGAGTTATGATTTACCCAGCAAGTATTTTGAAGGTCAAAAAGCCGTTTCGAGTTTCATGGTTAAGTTAAGTGCTCAAAATATATGGTTAGCCTATGCCGATAAGAAACTCAATGGTCGTGACCCAGAGTATTATAACACGGGTGGTGTTAGTTCGCCAACACCTCGTCAATTAACGTTAACGCTCCGTCTTGGATTATAATTAAGGAGGACTGAATATGAAAAAATTAGGTATATTTATTTTAGCAGCCATTGCTTTAATGGGTTGTAAGAACGGAGAGGGCTTCCTTGATCACGAGCCCGATATGCGTGCTCATATTGACACCAAAGAGAAAGTGCGTTTGCTGTTAGTAAGTGCTTACACCAATGGTAATAGTGCCGCTGTTTTGGAGTTTTCTTCGGACAACATCATTGACAACAACGCGCCGGATGCCATAGGTCACTGCCGTAAGTTGATGCCATTAGACAAGATGTACGATGAGATTTTCGCATGGAAGCAGGTGGTTAGCGGTGATCAGCAAGACTCACCTAAATACTTGTGGGACTCTCACTATATGGCGATCGCCGCAGCCAACGAAGCTCTGTTAGCTATTGCTCAATTAGAAGAGCAAGGTATCAACATGAATGCTGAAAAAGGCGAAGCTTTACTTATTAGAGCTTACCACCATTTCTTGCTTTCGATGGTTTTCTGCCATGCTTATAAGACTCCCGAATTGAGTAAGAACGATTTAGGTATTGTTTATATGACGAAACCCGAAACTACCGTTCGTCCTCAATATACGCGTCCCTCTTTGACGGAAACGTACGAAAAGATTCAAGCAGACTTAGAGGAAGGGTTAAAGTATGTCAGTGACGAATATTATGCGGTACCCAAGTACCATTTCAATGTACAAGCGGCTCACGCCTTTGCAGCTCGTTTCTACTTGTACACTCGTCAATGGGACAAGGTGATTGAACATGCCGATCAAGTATTGACGACCGATCCCTTAACGGCTCAATCTCGTCTCTTTGACCACTATTATGAGCACATCACGTGTACGAATGTAACGGAAAACTTCAATGCTTGGATTGATCCTAAGTCCCCGAGTAACTTGTTGCTTTACACCACGATGTCGTCAGTACCTTATATCATTATCCCCGATTTCGGACGTTATCAAGCTAAGGATGCTGCATTAGACTATACGTTATTAGGTGCCGGTCCTTGCTGGAGAAACAGAAGCTTGGTAGGTTCGTTCAGTGTATGGAGTTATGGTAGTGACCAATATGGTTCATTCTTAGGTAAGTTCTTTTATTTGTTTGAATACACCGATAAAGTGAATGGTTACGGTTATATCCATGCTGTAACACGTGCTTTCACCTCTGAAGAGACACTTCTGTGCCGCGCAGAGGCAAAAGCTCACAAGAACGATATCAACGGAGCGATTGAAGACCTTAAGATTTGGTGCGAGAACATGAACGTACAAAAGAGCGTGATGGATATGAATGCGGATAGTACGGTGAACTTGACCTACAATAAGATTAAGGACTTCTATGTCAACAAGTACCAAGGGACTCCGTACGCACCAGTATTGCATAATGAAGAGATGGTTCCGGGTTGGACGATTACTCCTACTCAATTACCGGTTATCTATGCTTGCTTGCATTTCCGTCGTATTGAGACTTTCCATGACGGTTTGCGTTTCCAAGACTTGAAACGTTATGGTATCGAGATTACGCACAAGCAAGGTTTGAACCCCGAAGATAAGTTGGTTTGGAACGATGATCGTCGTGCTATCCAATTGCCACAAGAGGTTATCTTATCGGGTATGACCCCGAACCCACGTCCGGATATTAAAATTCCAACAGGAGGTATTTCAATAGTTACAAAGTAAAAACGTTATGAAAAAGAGTAATATTATATTCTTGATTGCGATGCTAATATGCGTCGTATCATGCCGCGAAGAAGAGCTGAATAAAGAGAGCATCTTTAAGGATCCTTCCGGAGAACAAGTTGAAAAATACACAAAGGATTTTGATGCTTGGCTTCAAGAAGCTTTTGTTAAGCCCTATAACTGCGAGTTTATTTATCGTTTGAACGATGCTTCCATGGACCCCAACTACAATGTTGTTCCTGTAAGTATCGGTAAAGCCGACACGATGGCGCACATTGCTTTATACCTTTGGTATAATGTTTATGATACCGTCATGAGACGCGTTGGTGACACGGCATTCCTTAGTACAAACGGTCCTCGTAAGATTCAGTTGGTAGGTTCGTCTATGATCAATGCTGCAGCAGGTACTGAGAAATTAGGTTATGCGGAAGGTGGTATTCAGATTACCCTCATGAAAATCAACAAGATGAATTGGTACAACATGGATCTGCTCAACGAGTATATCTTTAAGACCATGCACCACGAGTTTAGTCACATTCTCCACCAAAAGAAGACCTATCCTCGTGAGTTCGAGACCATCACCCCGGGTGATTACGATCCTATCAAGTGGCAAGAGATGTCCAATGAAGAAGCATGGACTCGTGGATTTGTGAGCAACTACGCTCACTGCGAGTACCACGAGGACTTTGTGGAGACCATTGCCAATTACATTGTGAAGGATGATCACACTTGGGCGAAAATCTTAGACAACGCCGGAGAGAAGGGTGCGAACTGCATCACGGCAAAGTTAGAGATTGCACGTAAATGGTTGAAGGATCAATGGAATATTGATATTGACCAGATGCACGAAGAAGTGCAAATTCGTCAGCAACACATGGATTATGAGCAAATCATGCAATGTAATTTTGATTGGAAGACTTATCCGGTAAAATAAGGAGGTAGATTATGAAAACAAAATATTTATTGATTACGATGGCGGTAGCAATGACCATGATGGCTTGCAGCCGCGAAGAGAAGAGTCTGTTTGATAAGTCGGCTTCCGAGCGTTCCGCAGCGTATATGCAGAATGCCAAGGACGTGCTCCTAAACAACACCAATGGTTGGAACATGGTTTATTTTGCCAACCCAGACAATAGTGAGTCCGCACAGATTCATGTAACCTTCCTTCCCAATGGTGAAGTAAAAGCAGAAATGGCTAAATCGGCTAAGAAATTAGTCAGTGATACGACTAGTGTTTGGGACATTGTAGATGATATTTGCCCTATTTTAACTTTCAACACCTATAATAATATCCTTCACACGTGGGCAGATCCTCAAACGGATGGTTTAGGTCTGGAGGGAGATTATGAGTTCCTTATTATGGAGGCTACTCCGGAGATTGTTCGTTTGAAAGGTAAGAAATACGGAGCCTATAGCGTGCTATACCCTGTAGGCGCAGATTATGATCCGTTAGTTGCGTATAAGGATTGCGAAACCATGAGAACGTCTATTCTTGGCAATAACAACTTGCTAACGTACACCGAGGGTTCCACCCAATATCAGTTGCATAGTGACGGAAGTGCGTTCACGCCCTCTCAACTCGGCGTATTACCGGAAGACGATGCGAAACCTATTCCATTCGTAGTATTAGCGGACGGTTTGCAGATTATGAACACCATCAGCGGTGAAAACAACACCAACCGCCGTTATACGATGGGCAGTGACGGATTGTTGCATAGTCAAACCGCCACCATCGGTGTCGGTAATTTATATCAACACTTCCAAAAATATATGGAGTTGAGGTCTATGGGTTGGAGTTTGGATATGAACAAAAACATTCCTGCCGGTTTAGCAGATACGATTGCAAAAATCAACGAACAACTTTGCGACATGGCGGGACAAAAAGGGGCTAAGCGTACAGCTAAGATTCTCCGTTTGCACTTCACCTACAATGAGGATGAGATCTTTGGTGAGAAGATTATCACCTATCTCATGGAATTCAAATATACGGATAAGACGAAGGAATCAGGTCTATTCTACTATGAGTATAAATTAAACTGCTCCGATAATAACCTTTCTTTAGCTTATATAGGTCCCCATATCCAGTCGGGAGAAGAGGCTAAATATGAGCGAATGGCGACATACGTTCCTTCTTTAGAAAGTTTGCTCAAGTTATTGGCAGGAACATACCAAATCACTCCTACCACAGCCATCAATCCGGCTTTAGGCGGTGTATTGGAACAAGTAGAAAATCCCAATATCAAAATAGACATCATTGGCTCTGCCAAGTAAGGATGTTAAGTTTAACATTTTAATTTTTAAGACAATGAAAAAGATTTACATGATCTTAGGCGCGATGGCACTGACCGTTGCCATGAATGCGCAACAAAAAATCACCCGAATGGTTATGCCCGAGTTGATTAAGCAAGAGGCTCCAACCGCAGTTTGCAACAAAGTTCTTTCTTCGGAAGGTTTTGCAATGAATGCCGTACCTTTCAAAGCACCCAAAACGGAAGAAAAGGATACCACGCTTTTTGGTCAATACTACATCGCTGACCAAATGTACATGAGCTTCAAGCCTGGTTATGTTACCAGTGGTGTATATTTGATAACTCCTTACATGGAGACAACTTACTACAACTCCGTTTATGGACCCGGTAAATGGGTGTATTTAGACGAGGACGGGAAAACCGCCACGGTAGAAGACACCGCGGTTTTTGCACATTCAACCCCCTCTTATAGTTGGGATGATTATAAGAACCCCACGTTGTCAGTTTATCCTCGTCAGATTCCTTCTGTTGACAGCAGCATTTTGTACAATGTCACCTTTACAGACTACATGTACGCTTACGCAGTGGAGAGTTATTGGCCCGGACAAGGTGTTACTCCTACCGGCAGGATGAATGGTTATTGGTGGCCGGCACAACTGACCAACTGCGAGATGATGACCGCAGACCGTAGCGGTGATAAACAAGCCGCAGGTAACCGTTATATGGTTTCTTCCGGTGCTGCCGGCACTCCTTGGTGCTTTGGTACGGGTATGGAAATTGCTAAATGGGGCGCAGGAACCTTGGACACGCTCTGCAACGTTATTCCTGTTCCCGAAGGAAAAGCTATGTGGTGCGACACCGTATTTGTTCACTGCTACAATCAAGATGCTGCAAGCATTGAGCAAATCTTCCCTGAGACCACAGAGTTGACGCTGACTATCTATCCTATTGACATTGTAGTGGATCCTGAGACAGGCAAAAAGACACAATGGTTCCGTAGCGATTCTATCATCGCACAAGCTACCGCTAAACAAAAAGACTGCGTCGAAGATGGTGGTGGTTATACCATTCAGTTCGTCTTCATGGATGTGGACGTCTTCGGTAACATAAATGTTAAACCCGCTGTTATGGAACAACGCTGCTATGCTGAGTTGACCGGTTTCAACGAGAGTGGATGTAACTTCGGAATCTACTGCGACTATTGGGAGACTCCTACGGGTGGTCGTACATTGTGGGTAAAGAATAATCAACTCCACTCATACGGCGACATGAACATCGATATGGCGTTCAATGCTTACTATCCTGATATGCACCTATTTAGCGACACATGGATTGAGGAAGTTCCTCAAGAGGGTGGTCCTATCAGCATGGGATGGATTAATTCTGAGACAGGTCAAATAGAGACAGAAGAACAAATCGAGTTCTCCTGCAACATTGCAGAAGGTTTTGACGATGATGTTGACCTCTTGGACGAGAACGGAGAGTCTATTGATCCCGAGACGCATCCTATCGTTTCCTATTACGAGTTATATGGTCCGGAAGAGTACCTCGCAGGTATCGCATACATTGAGGTCAATCCGAACGAAGGTTACGACCTTGAGACCACTATTTACGTAAAGGCCATGGGTGCCCTTCTTCCTATCACATTCAAACAACCCGGTGCTCTTGGACCGGATCCCGGTGTAGGATTACGCAACATCAAGGCTATTAACGACAACAAGACTTATAACATCTTCGGTATGGAGGTAGATAAGGCTTACAAGGGTGTCGTTATCCGCAACGGACAAACGTTATTGCAATAATATCGCAAAGAGATTTGTAAATTATTCGCAAATCATATCGTAAACGACGGGCTGCCCACTTTGGCTGCTCGTCGTTTGTTTTTATACAAAACCGTACAAAACACACTATCCTCGCAAGGTGTGTAGCGCAGCATCTACGGAGCATCCACGGAGCATCATTGCCTATGCATACCCCCTGCACATCCCCCACGTTGCGGCTTATTATGCATCTTACGTCGAATTTAATCTCTCACAGATTCCACAGATTGCACTGATTGATATATAATTTATTATTTCTTTTTATTTTCGTTATGTTATCGTGAGCAAGCTCCCATAACCTAACAAAAACTAAAAAGTAAAAGGAAGGCTCCTTCGGCAAAGCCGACATCACCTTCCACGCTGTGCGGACGCACATCGTAATAATAAATTATTGCAGAGAAATTACACAGATGCGAGGAGGAAAGGTTCTGTGGAATAAAACCGATAATAAACCCTTATTGCGGATGCGATAGCAGACGCGGCAGATGAGCGAAGGGAAACGAAGCGAGGCTGCGCCTACTATTTGTTTATTTATTGGACATGGAAGTTTACTTACAGGGACAGAAATAAAGAAATAGGAGAAATAATAAAAAAGAAAAATCAGTGTAATCAGGGTAATCTGTGAGAGATAAAAAACGAAGGGGAGCGCCACGCGGCAAGGGGCGACGGAACGCCCCGACGAGCGGAGGGCAGAAGAAAAGGAAGAGAAGCCTATAGGTGGAGAGATTCTGCGGAATCTGTAAGAGATAAAAATCTCTACTTTTGTGGAAAAATCAAACAAAAACACACAAAAATTGCAAAAATATTTGCATATATCAAAAAAAAGTTGTAATTTTGCAGCCAAATTGTAAATGTCGCTATAAAAAAGCACTACAAAAGCACTTAAAAACGCAATACACGCGCGATGAACGCGGGTACAGATAACATTATTATTATTAACAATTAAATTTAAACAATTATGAAGAAATTCTTCTCATTGCTTTGCGCTACTTTATTAGTCTTTAGCGCAAGCGCAGCTCCCGTAGCAAAGAAGGCTGAACTCGCAAAGAAAGCCCCCGTTGCTGTAGAGCAAATGCAGAAAGTTCAGTTTGAGAAAGCTCAAATTGCGAACTTCGATCAACTCAGTGCCACTCCGGCAGTGAAAGTTAACAACCAAAAGGCTCAGGCTCCTGCTATCCTTGGCAAGAAAGTCGTTAAAGCCAATCATGAAGCAGCTCCTCAAGTAGCCGCCACTCCCGCAAAGGCTCCCGCAGCTGTTGCCGAAGATGTTAATGTTACGGCTATAGATTGGTTTTATGACGACGAGTATCAAGATGTCTATGTAGCTTCTGAGGCCGAAACTTACATCTTCGAGTTGCAAGAAGCCTTAGAGTATGGTAAGACCTATACCTACGCAGACATGGTTTCCAACTGGGTTGGCACATTAGATGACGAAGGTTATATTGAAGTTGCTGCTACCGACGCTACGCTGACCGTTACGAAGGATCAAGACGATTTGATTCATATTGCAGCTACGATGGTTCTTGAAGGTGTGACACACGTCATCTCCTATGGTGAGGAGCCCACTCCTGCTACTTATGACACAATTCCTGTAACGGTTGCAGCATATCAGGAGAAATATTATGCTTCTTCTTTGGATTGGCAAGTTATTATGCAGGACGCTGCCGGAAACGGATATTCATTTGACATTTTTGCTCCTGCCGAAGGTTTGGAAAGTGGTAAGACTTATACCTCTGACAACGGAGACTTCGATTTGGATTACACGTATGCGGCTGTCAATAAAGTTAACGACTTTGCCGTTAAGGCTTCTTTCACCAAGACGGAAACCGAAGACGCACTCTCTGTAACAGCAGAGATGACTACTGCCGGCAATCATGTTTATCAATTCACATACAATGTGGACAAAACGGTTGAGATTGTAGATGCTCATGGTATTATTATTCAACCTGCCAAGGGTACAACGAAAGAGTATAATCGTCTTGCAACCAACACCTGCTTCTATTACAATAGCGGAACAAAACTGGCTTATCAATCCGGTACGGCTACATTGGTAGAGTGCGCTGACGGAACTGTTTATTGGAAAGACCCTGTTAGCAAATATGCTCAAAGTACTTGGATTAAGGGTAAAAAGGAAGGTTCTACCATCACTTTTGCTACCAAACAACCGGTATCTTATAATTCTACATATAAAGCCACGTTAAGTGTCCGTTGGGGCAATTTCAATACTCAAAAATTTGCAGTAGCTGATGATTATGCTGATTCCTTTATTTTGGACATCAAGGGTGATTCGCTGATTATGCGTGGCACACAAGCCACAACGGGTTCGACAGCCACTTATTTCCCCGGTATCTTTTATGATGATGACGACTCATTCACCGGTTATGGAGACTGCGGTGTGAACCTCTACATTCCGGGTTGGACACCGAGTACAGAACTCATCACTCCTCCTGCCGGATTAGTAACCGCTAAGATGCCGTTTACCGGTTCTGGTGCCCAAACAGAATATGCTGATACCGTATTGGTTGGTTGGGATAAGGATACCGTTTATATCCAAGGTCTTGCAGTAAATTTCCCAACCGCATGGATAAAAGGTGTTCTCAAAGAGGGTGTTGTTACCTTCGAGAAGTTCCAATATGTAGGTAAGTATGGTACTATGCCTATCTGGGTATTGGGAACCAACGCTGAGTCCGAATTGATTGATTTCACCATGACATACGATGCCCAAGCCAACTTATTCAAAGCTACCAACATCTTTGTTGTCAATGCTTCCTACGAGAAGATTTATTACTTGGATAAAGTTTCTAAGATCGTTATCGGAGAAGTAGCTCAAGCAGATTGGGGAGAGTGGGAAGACTTTGCTCCATTTGGCTATAACACCGGTTCATGGACGTTTGTTGCTATGGCAACATCCCCAAAAACATATAGCAACTATGTTGCTCTCGTTCGTACGGACAAGAACAATGCCGATAACAAGCAAATCAAAATCACCAACTGGGGTGAAGGTTGGTTCGGCGAGGGCGTAGAACTGATTATCAATTGGAATGCAAAGGACAACACCTGCTCTATTGACAAGCAATATACCGGCTATACTGATACACAATATGGTAAAATATCAATTTCTTCTGTAGAGGATGGTACATACAATCCGGAAACCGGAACCTTTAGCATTAAGGTTGATTACACCGTTTCTGCGGGTTCCTTTGGTGCAGATGTTGAGACCTACGTAATGGATGCCAAACAACCCGGTATGATGTACGATACTGACGCTCCGTTTGACGCAACCTTCGCTTATAGCGACATGAGCGCAGACCTTGACGAGGGTGTGATTGGCATTTATGCTACCAACGCTGAAGGTTATACGATTGGTTTGGAACTCTATGCTGATCCTGCTGCTACTGAGATCCCTGCCGGAGTTTACACTATCTCTGACAGTCAAGAAGCCGGTACGGCTCTCCAATCTCTCGGTGTAGCCGGTGGTTACTTGACCGAGTGCTGGGCTGGAACAAGAGCTGCAAGCGGTGGTATTAATGACTGCTGGTTCATCGTTGACGGTACGATTACGCTCGAATATGACGAGTATGACAAACTGAAAGTCGTTGTTGATGGTACGAACTCCTATGGTCAACCTGTTACCGCTCTGGTTCAATACGAGAAACTGGAGCCGAAATCTACCGTTGATATTGTTTCCACCAACCTTACATATACCGATGAATGGTATGCAGAATATGGTATCCAAGAGTTTGTTTTAACGAATGACAACTACGGAGTACTCTTAGACATCTTTGCAGACACACTTGTCGGTGAGTTTACTGAGGAAGACGTTGACTTCGCAGATAGTTACATCATAGATTTCAATACCGGTGCTAAGATTCCTGTTGTAAATACAGGTGATATCGTTGTTACTTTGGATGGTAAGAACTTGGCGCTGACCGCTACTTTGATAGGTGCTGATACCGTTCAATATAACATCTCCGCTACCGGTTACCTCGGCTACATCCAAGGTGATGCTGTAGAAGGATACGTAGGTGAGTTCGCTGTAGAGGACCTAACCTTCTCTCAACAGAAAGCGAAGAAACTCGTGACTCTCTCCGGAACAAACGCTAAGGGTGATATGCTTACTATCATTGTTCAAGAAACAACTCTCAACAACGAAAATAAATTAGCTGCCGGTACATACGAAAACATCCAAGCTTCTATCGGTTGGGACGAAGATAATCAAGTTACTCCTTCGTTCGTTGGCAACAACGCCGGTGTATGGTTCATCCAAGGCGGTGAGCTCGTTGTAAACGAGGATGGTTCGATGGCATTCTTAGGTGTGAACTCCTATGACGCAACCATTGAGATTGGCTTCACCGTTCCTACTCCTGCTGTTACCGACTTCTACTTGGTAGGTTGGATCAATAACGCAGCATACGGTATCGAGGGTGACATCGACAACTTCGGTGACTACCACTTCGTAGCAGGTGAAGACGGCGCTCTGAAAGTGAAAGCTACCTTCAATGAACTGTCTTACGTTCAAGTGAAGGACAACAACAAGCAAATCTACGGAACAGACTCTTATATAGCTCCTGTTAATGTAGGTAATGCGCTCTTATTTAAGACCGGAACGGAAAAGATTGCTATCAACGGCGGTGCTGAGTACGAGTACACGCTCACCGTTTACGAGGATGGTACGCTCGAGATTTTCTATGAGGAAGTACCGGAAACAGGTCTTCACAACACGAAGGCTAACGTGAAGGCTGCTAAACAAATCAAGAACGGCCAAATCGTTATCGTTCGCGAGAACAAGGAATACAATATCCTTGGTACCGCTCTCTAATCCTCGATTAGAATAGTTCTAAGTCGATTAGAATAGTTAAAAAGGACGCAGGTTTTTCGCCTGCGTCCTTTTTGTTTAATCTCTCACAGATTCCACAGATTTCACTGATTATTTATTTTATTATTTTTTTTTATTTCTTTTTTTCGTCTGTTGTAAGTAAACTTCCACATCCAAAAAGAAAGAACTAAAAAGGGAATGTTCGTAAACTCACATCCCGTGCCTAACGGCACCAATAATAAAATTATAGGAAAATATATTACACAGATGTGATGGCGCAGCCGCGCAAAGAAGCGGTGTAATAATAAATTATTGGGAAGAAATTACACAGATACGAGGCGGAAAGGCAGATGGGCAGATAGGCAACAGGTTCTATGGAATAAAAACCATTAATAAACCCTTATTGCGGATGCGGAAGCAGCATGGTTGTCCCGATGAAACGGGAAAACCGTATCTAGGGAAAAGGCATCTGTGAAATGAACCTATAAATAATTTTTATTATTAAGTGTGCGTCAAGCACACCGCAGTGTAGTAAAGCGGAACTGCGCCTACTATTGATTTATTTGATGGATGGGAGTTTACTCACAATCCAAGAATAAATAAATAGGAGGAATAATAATTAGCGAAATTCGCGTAATAGCGCCAGAGGCGCGTGCGGGAGATATCAGTGTAATCAGTGTAATCTGTGAGAGATAAAAACGAGAGGAAGCACATATAACATGCGGAAAAAGGGCGAAACAACTAGTTTTTAACTAACTGAAAAAGAGTATCTTAAATACCATTTTACGAACACCCTTCGGTAATCCTTCGGTAACCCTTCGGTGATGTATCGGTCAGGTAATGTGATTGTAATACCCTTTCCCTAGATACGGTTTTCCCGTTTCATCGGGACAACCATGCGGTCAGGTAACGTGATTACACTTACATTATCCTTGTGAAATTCTTGTGTAGATAGTTGGAGAAAAAAATAGGCAATTAGGTACAAAAATTAATTTTTTCTATCAAATTCTTGCGTATATCATTTTTTTTTTGTAATTTTGCAGCGAGTTTAGAATAATCGAACCAAATAAAACTAATACATACATGAAAAAACGCATTCTTTTCAGCATTTTATGTGCCTTTTTCGCGATTGCTGTCTTTGCGCAAACAAAGGTAACAGGTACCATCTTAGACGAGATGGGCGAACCGGCTATCGGCGCAAACATCGTAGCGGAAGGCACAACGGTTGGAACGGTATCGGACTTTGACGGACATTTTGAACTAACAGTCCCTGCCGAAGTTAAAAATTTAGTTATCTCTTACATGGGCTATCGCACCGAAACGGTTGCCGTCAAGCCCTCGATCAAAGTGACCCTCAGCACGGACACTCAGCAGATTCAAGAGGTTGTGGTACAAGGTATGGTATCGCAAGACAAACGTCTGTTTACGGGTGCGACCTCGAAGATTGAAGCCGAGGAGAACCTCGTCTCCGGTATGACCGATGTGAGCCGCAGCCTCGCCGGACGTGTTGCCGGTGTAAGTATGCAGAACGTCAGCGGTACCTTCGGTTCGGCTCCAAAAATCCGTATCCGTGGTGCAACATCTATCTACGGTGCCTCCAAACCGTTATGGGTAGTAGATGGTGTCGTAATGGAAGACGTAGAAGAGTTGAGCGCAGACGATTTAGGTAGTGGTGACGCTAATACACTGATTGCTAACGCCATCGCCGGTCTGAACGCCGAAGACATCGAGTCCTTCCAGGTCCTCAAGGATGGTAGTGCGACCTCTATCTATGGTGCGCGTGCCATGGCGGGTGTCATCGTTGTCACCACAAAGAAAGCCCAGAAAGGTAAGACGAAAATGAACTACACCTCCGAGCTAACCTACCGAATGAAACCTATGTACTACGATTATAACATCTGTAACTCGCAAGAACAGATGGGTATCTATCGTGAGTTGGAAGAAAAAGGCTGGCTGGAGTTTACCAGTCTGAGCGGTGCTCCCAACTATGGCGTATATGGTAAGATGTACGAGTTAATCGACACGTACAACGCCACCAATGGTCAGTTCGGTCTGCCCAATACGCCGGAAGCCAAGAACGCCTACTTGCGTCAAGCAGAGATGCGTAACACCGACTGGTTTGACCAACTGTTCATCAATACGGTTATGCACTCCCACTCGTTCAGCATTTCTTCCGGTACCGACCGCGCTCGCGTCTATGCGTCCTTGAGTTTGATGCACGATCCTGGATGGTATAAGTCCTCTAACGTACTCCGTTTGACGGGTAACGTGAAGGCGACCTTCGACCTTTGCAAGCAAGTGCAGCTGACCCTCTCGACGTCGGACAGTTATCGTCGTCAGAAAGCCCCCGGAACGATTAAACAAAACGTAGATGCTATCACAGGTAAGATTAGCCGTGAGTTCGATATCAACCCCTTCTCGTACGCGATGAACGCGTCTCGTACAATGGACCCTGAAGAGAGTTATCGCCGTAACTACGCGGACTTCAACATCTTTGACGAGTTGGCGATGAACTACATGGATTACAACATCATGGATACGAAGTTCCAAGCCGAGCTCAGTATCAAGCCCGTGCGCGGTTTGGATATCCGCGGATTAGTTGCTTATCGTTACAACAACAACCACATCGAGCACAACATCATGGACAACTCCAACCAAGCCCGCGCTTACCGTGCAGGTATTGACCCCGAGGATGCTACCATTCGTGATGTGAACCCCTACCTATACACCGACCCGGATAACAGTCAAGCGTTGCCCGAGACAGTGATGCCCAGTGGCGGTATCTACCACGAGACCACGAAAACCATCTCGCAGTTAGACGTTCGCGCTACCGCAGCCTATAACCAAGACCTTGGCAAAGATGGACACCACATCATCAGCCTATTCGGCGGTATGGAGATGAACATGGTCGATCGTAAGACCACAGAAGCCTATGACTACGGTTACCAATACGACTACGGAGGCACCGCCTATATGAACTATACCCTCTTCAAGCAGATGCAGGAAGAAGGCGGAGCCTACTACGATAACTACCTTCAGTACACTCGTTCGTTGGCGTTCTTCGCGATGGGAACGTACTCGTATCGCGGACGTTACACCATCAACGGAACCATCCGTTATGAAGGAACGAACAAGTTAGGTAAGTCCACCAAAGCCCGTTGGCTGCCGACGTGGAACGTATCCGGTGCGTGGAACGCACACGAGGAGCGTTGGTGGAAACCGACCTTCAGAAAATGGTGGACGAACTTCACGCTGAAAGCCTCTTACTCGCTTACCGCAGACCGCGGACCGAAGAGTGCCGATAACTCGTTGGCGAAGTTCTACAGCGAAGTGCCTTGGAGACCTCTTAGCAACGTTCAAGAGACCACGATCTATCTGTCCTCGTTAGAGAACTCCGAATTGACTTACGAGAAGAAACACGAGTTCAACGTGACCACCGAGTTAGGATTTATCGACAACCGCATCAATCTGGAGTTCAGTTACTATCTGCGTAATAACTACGACCTTATCGGTTATGTCAACACGCAAGGTACGGGTGGTCAGATTCGCAAACTGGCGAACGATGCCACTATGCGCACCAATGGTGTAGAGTTGGCGTTGAAGACGATTAACATCAAGAAAAAGAACTTCACTTGGACAACGGACTTCACGTTCTCGCACAATAAAGAGAAGATCACTCACCTCAACAGCACGAGTAAGATCTCGTCCCTCTGCTCTCGTTACGGAGCCCCGATGGAGGGTTACGCGATTCACTCGTTGTTCTCTATCCCGTTTGCCGGTTTGACGGATGTGGGTCTGCCTATGTTCTACACGAACAAAGAGCACACCGAAACCACGACCACGGGTATCAACATGCAGGAATATACCAACACCGACTTCCTTACCTACGAAGGTACTATCGACCCCGTTTGGGAAGGTCAGTTCCGTAACACGTTCCGTTTCTACGGTGTGACATTGGATGTGAACTTGTTCTACTCGGGTGGTAACGTGCTGCGTCTGGACAACCTCTGCTACGCGCGTTCCAGTGACTATAGCGACATCACTGCCAGTATGCGCGAGATGAAAAACCGCTGGTGCGTTCCGGGAGACGAGAAATACACCACTATTCCTACTATCGCTTCAAAGAGACAAGTGAACTATATCACGAACTTATCCCGCGCGTACCAAGCCTACAACTACTCGACGGAACGTGTGGCAAAAGGTGATTTCCTGCGTTTGAAGGATATCTCTATTGGTTATGACTTGCCTAAGAAACTGTTCGAGGGACAGAAATATGTTTCTTCCTTCGGAATGAAGTTAACCGCCAGCAATGTCTGCCTGCTCGCTGCCGATAAGAAACTGAACGGACAAGACCCCGAGTTCCTCAACGCCGGTGGTGTAAGTTCACCCAGTCCCAGACAATTCACCCTTTCTCTTAAACTTGGATTATAATCACGACTATGAAGCACACCTTATTATATATATTATTAGGAGTGACGATGCTGACGGCATCTTGCTCTATTCTGGATAAGAATCCGGATACGCGTACCACGATTGACTCTAAGAAGAAGGTTCAACTGCTGATGGGTAGCGCCTTCTCCGAAGGCAATCCGAATGTGATTGCCGAATTGAGTTCCGACAATATGATTGACAACAACGCGCCGACCGCCTCGGGTCAGGTTTATACTATCGGTACTTGGAACCAAGTCTGTCACCAACTCTTTGCTTTTCAGGATGTTAATACGGGTCAGAACCAAGACTCACCGCACTACTTATGGCAAAGCGACTACAAGGCTATTGCCACCTGTAACCAAGCGTTGCAGGCCATTGAGGACTTAGTGGCATCCAAGACATACACCGAAGCCGAGTTGGCGAACGAGAAAGGCGAAGCCTTGCTTACTCGTGCATGGCACCATTTCCGTTTGGCGCAGATCTTCTGCCAAGCCTACGGCGGCAAAGAGTGGAACGACAGCCATCTGGGGCTGGTTTATATGACCAAACCCGAAACCACCGTTCACCCCATCTATCACCGCGAGACATTGGCTCAGACCTATCAGCACATCGAAAACGACATTGCCCAAGGTCTGGAGTTACTGACCGACGATAGTTATATGACCGTTCCGCGTTACCACTTCAACGTGTTGGCGGCACACGCTTTTGCTGCTCGTTTCTACCTCTATACCCGTCAATGGGACAAGGTGATTGAGAACGCAAACTTCGTTTTAGGTAACGACCGCGGAGCCCTCGCTGCCAAACTGTTTGACGCAGAGCAAGCCACGGTGAACACCCCCAGTTCCGAACAAGAAGTATATGTTTGGATTGATGGCATGGCGCAATATAACCTGCACGTTCAGACTTCCATGTCCAATCAGATAATGCTTCATCAATCCAGTTATGGGCGGTACAACCTCAACGGGTCTGCAAAGGACTACAGCGTCAGCGGTAAAGGTCCGTGCTGGACAAGTTCCTTCCCCGGTATTCGTAAATGGACATACAAATCCGAGTATGGCGTATTCATCGCAAAGATCAAATACTTCTTTGAGTACACCAATAAGATTGCAGGCACGGGTTATCGTCACACGATGCTCATTAACTTCACCACAAACGAGACCCTACTCTGTCGCGCAGAAGCTTATTCGCACAAGAAACAATATTCCGAAGCTTTGGCAGACTTGCAACTATGGTGTCAGAAATACGATGTCAAACAAACCACCACGCCTATCAGCACACTGACCGACGACAAGATTCGCTCGTTCTATAAACTGCCCAAAACGACCAACGTGTTAGCCAATAAGTCCTATTCGCCTTCGTTGCATAATCAGGAATTAGACCCCACTTGGATCATTGATGACGAGACAATACCTTATATCTATTGCTGCTTGCATTTCCGCCGCATTGAGACCATGCACGAGGGTATGCGTTTCCAAGACCTCAAGCGTTATGCCATCGAATGGGAGCACATCATTGGAGCCAAAGCAGACCGCAAGTTCATGAGTTGGAACGACGACCGCCGCGCCGTACAACTGCCGGAAGCAGTTATCTTGGAAGGCATCGAAGCGAACCCTCGTAACATTGTGGGCGAGAACGTTACCCCCAATATCGCACCGGCAGAGACCTATACAGGAGATCCCTCTGAGGCCGATGTTCTTGCGAACCAGTTAAAAGAAACGATAACCGAAGTAACTGATTAATGCCATGAAAAAATATCTATTATTACTCCCCGTACTTGCCCTGCTATTGGCAGGTTGCAACGTCGATAAGATCGATAAAGAGCATAGCGTCATCACGGATCCGGTCTATGATACACAATCGCCCATTTATCATTTTGAGCAGTATTTAAGGAAACGTTACGTCGCTCCGTACAATGTAGAGATTATCTATCGTTGGCGCGAGAACGCTACCGTAACATCCTATAACTTGGTGCCCTGCAAATTGGGTCGTGTGGACTCCATCGCCCACCTCACCCACTACTTGTGGTTCGACCTTTATGACCACGTAGTGGACACCACTTTCCTTAAGGTTTATGGTCCAAGAATGATTCAGTATATCGGTTCTAAGGGCTACAACTCCAACGGAACGGCGACGCTGGGTACTGCCGATGGCGGTATTAAGATCATCCTTTATGGAATGAACGAGTTACATCTGGACAACATCAACGAACTCAACCAATATGCCTTCCACGTGATGCACCATGAGTTCAGTCACATCCTACACCAAACGAAGACCTACCCCAAAGAGTTTGAGTTTATCTCGATGGGCTTATACGACCCCGACCAATGGCAGAACCAGAAAGATACGGTGGTACACCGCCGCGGTTTCGTTTCGCCATACGCCAGTGGAGCGCCTCGCGAGGACTTTGTGGAGGTCATCGCTACCTATGTCACCAACTATGTTGGTCGTCCCGAACAAGCTTGGCATTGGGATGATATATTAGAGGACGCAGCCAAAGGTAGTCCTTACCCGGGAGATACCCTCACGGGAGCGGACATCATTCTCAATAAGTTAGAGATCTGCCGCACTTGGCTGAAAGACAAATATGATATCAATATCGACTCTCTCCGCAGCGAAGTGATGCGCCGCCAGGTAGATATCGAAACGCCGGAGAAAATGGATAGTATCATGAACGAGTTGTACATAAAAGACCCCAAAAAACGTGTTCTCCACGATTGGGACTTCAGCGAACTCGATGTTCAGTAACCTAATTATTCATCCTACGTAATCTCAAATATTATGAAAGCCTATATTCATCTATTAGTTTTGGTTGCCCTTGTGAGCTTCGCCTCCTGCAACCGAATGGAGAAAGACATCTTTGACAAACCCGCTGCCCAACGCGTAGAAATCTATATGGACAGCATTGCCAATGTGCTGACCTCATCCCCCAACGGATGGGAGATGATCTATTTCCCCACGACTTCATTGCCGGGATATAACATCCTCGTCAAGTTTGACAAAGACGATATCTTTTCTGCCGCAGCCAAGAACGAAACGACTACAGGTAATGCGTACAAGTACGCTTCGGGTAGTCTATGGCGCATGCTTTACAACCAAGGTCCGTGTCTGAGTTTCGACACGTACAACGAGGTCTTGCACGCCTTTGCCGATCCTACCCTATCCGGCTTCACCCATGGTGTCGGTATGCAAGGCGACTACGAGTTTGTCGTTTTGTCCGTCTCGCCCGATGAGATTCTCATCAAGAGTAAGAAACGCAGTACCTACAATGTGATGTGCCGTTTGGACCCAACCTTAAAATGGGAAGATTATTTCACGGAGATAGAGGCCTCTAAGGGTAAGATTTTCAATAACCACGCTATCCTTACCGCCAAGGTCATTGAGAAAGAATACACTGTTTATGAAGGTAACACGGGCATACTGAAAGCCATTTCCCAAGGCAAAGTGTTTATCGACTCCCTCACCACCCAACGTTCCTTTACCTTCTCCAGAAAAGGACTTTGCTTAACGAGAGGTTTGCCCAATCGCGAAGATGTTCGTCTCTTTGAAAGAAGGGGGGACGATGTCTATTTCTCCAATGGCGATGTCTCTTTCTATGTAGGAAACATTAACAAGTATGTCCACGAATACTGCTTGAACGTGAAATACGGATGGCGGATATTGCCCAAGAACATGGGTCCCGAACTGAAAGCGATTGTGGAGTCCGTCAACACAGACCTACAAAAATTAGGTGGCAATACGAAAGATGGTATCACCGCCATCAATATCGGTTACAAATTGAATAAAGTGATTGATGGAACCGACTACACCCTTAGGACGTACGTCATCCAGATTGCCTATAAGTTAAGCGGTGCGCAACAAGAAACACTTGACTTTAACATAAACCTCAATGCGACCAATGATGCCATTACCATTGAGTACAAGAAACCGACGGATAATAAAGCGCGTCGCTTCGTTGAGAAGTGCCCCAGTGTGGCTAAGATATTCAACTACTTTGTTTCCGGAACTTTCAATGCAACGACCGATCATCCCGATAATCCAACATACGGTGTAACATTAACCAAGATTGAAAATGGGGACGCATCGGCTATGAGTTGGACTGAAATTAAATAACCCTATTATTAACTTAACACTTTTTTTCATATGAAAAAGATCTATCTATTTTTGGCTGCCGTGTTGGTTAGCATGAGCAGCTTCGGAGCAGCGATTGACCCCGGCTACAATGAACCGGAAGGATCGTTCTACTCCTGCTATTATTTCCCCAACAATGGGGCAGCCAGCGTACAAGTACCGCAGTTATTTATGCCCTACATGGACGAGTACACGTTCACCAGCCGCCATGGTGCCGGTGATTGGAAGATGGGTGAACAAACCGCCACGGGTGCAGAGACTTTCTCTCCCAAGTATGCGTTTGGAACCTATACCGCAGAAGGTATGCCCGAACTGACTGCCAAAGACACTACCTACGTATATGGTAGCGGAAGTACTTCCGGCTCTGCTCGCCGCGTATATGTAGGGGACGGTGCTTATCACTACATAACCAATGCAAAGCATTATGTCGTGAAACAGTCCACCTTGGTTACCAAGATGAGTAGTTATCTCAAATTCCGTACGTATTTCTTCAACCGTCCGGATCAGGTGATGCTCGTTAGCAAGATTTTGATTCCTATTACCACGAACAAGAACGGTGAGACCGTTGCCGACCTCTTCCCTGCTGAGGATTCCCACATGAAAGTGGCTGTTTATCAAGCTACCTGCTCCAGAACCTCATTGGATAAATATAGCAGAGCTATTGACTATTCCAAACGTTTGGTTGATACGCTGACTCTGACCGTTAAGAATTATATGCAGAGCAGCAATGCATATGCCGGTATTCTGATTGCCGAGTTACCGGAACCTGTTTCTATTAAAGGTGCTTTCTGTGTTGAAATTACGGACTATCAGACTATGGGTCCTGAGACCCGTCTTATCGGTGATAACACCACCGGAACGACTTCCCAATACTTGAAATATAAAAATGCCGGTGATTCCCAACTCACCGTTTACACAGCATCTAACAACTTCGAAGTAGCCGTTTATGGTGCGATGCCCAGTATTGCGAAAGCAAGCGAAGCAGAAGCGATTGAGATACCCGCTATCGGCGGTGCCGCTGAGGCTTTTGATATCTATTCCAGCACGAAGATTACGGCAAAAGAGATTACTCTTCCCGAATGGGCAAGCTTAGATACCATCATGTATGAGGGTGACACTTATGCCGCCAACAAGAAGATTAACATCGTTCTCTCTGCATCTGCCAACACGACCGGTGCTGAGCGCACAGGCGAGATGGTTATCAATAACTTAGGAATGAAACTGACCGTTGCCATCAAGCAAGATGTCAAGAAAGATGTTCCTTATATCCTCATCGCTGACACTAAGAATGCCATCACTATTCCTACCCTCGGTGGGGAATCAGAGCCGTTCATGGTTCGTACTAACACTACGTTAGAGGATTGGCAAGTAAACCTGCCCGACGGCTATTCCTACACCGCTATTCCTGCTAATGACGACACCGTGGCTATCACACTCAAACACGAGGGTTATCTCAAAGCCACTTACAAAGATTCGATGGCCATTGCTATTGAGAGCGAGACCTTATGCAAGATTGCTTACAAGCAAAACGGTATCATCATTCAATACATCGACGAACCGATTGCTGAGTTCTGGGCTGAATACGAGGCTAATAGCAAGTTCTACTACACTTCCGAAGGCAAGAACTATTCGCTTTACTTCTTCTATACACCTCTCCAACGTGCGGACGTTGAGGTTTCCGCTCCCGAGTGGTGCGAAGTCAACCTGCGTGACTCCGTTTACAAGGAGCAAAACGTTTTGTCTCTGACCATGAAGGCTCCGCAAGAGACCCAAACCGAGCGCACGGGCGAACTCAAAATCCAATACAAGGGTGAGGATATTTTGGTTTATAACCTCCGTCAATTAGGTTTCCACGGCTATGTTAAGGATCTCTACAGTTCACAAGCAGAAGGCGGTACAGTTAGCGGTAACGGCGGACAAGTGAAATTCGTTCGCTACACCAATACCGAGTGGGTTTACAAAACCAATATCGACATCGCTAATTGGAAGATTGATGCTCCAGACTGGATTCAACCGACCCTCACTGCGAAAGCGGCTGACACCATCTCGCTCACCATGTTCGTTGAACCTAAAGACTACTCCATCGAAGGTCGTACGGGTACGGTTACCCTCACCATCGCAGATACGATTATCAAAACGCTCCCCATCACCCAAACGGCAGCCGAGAAATCGATGTCATACTACAACATGGATGGTGCTCTCTACTATGGTACCGGAACCACAGGTGGTGGCTATACCACACAATATATGTTCGTTCCGTATGCCGACTCGGTGGCATTCGTCAGCCAAGTAGGTACCGGAAATTGGTACGGCGGTAAGAACCACGCCCTTGACACCACTGCTATTGGCACGGATACGTATTGGATGCATGCTCCATCGAATGTAAACAAATACGTTCTCTATGTGCCTTACTTCCAATCCGATATCAATGAGTTATATTCAGAATGGCAATGGGGCGGCGTCATCAAATATCGCGCTAATGCTCGCTTGCGTATCGGTACCGGTAAGAAAGCATACCTCTGCGCTCCGCAATATCATCCGGATAGCTTAACTTCGAATGGTGCTACCGCGGATATGTTTACACGCTCCGGCACCTTTAGCGGTCAACCCATTAACTATTGCTATGGCTCGGGCGTGGGCAACGAAGAACAAGGTTATTACAACTACATCGGTTCCTATATCCACACCAATGGCATTGTTTGGGCTGACTCTATCTTTGTTCCTATCTACAACTATAGCATCTTCAAAGAAGGCGCAGATCAGGATAAGAAGGTCATCTTCGGTGATAATGGAAAGGTCACACTCTCCATCTATTCCGCTACCAAGAACGCAGATGGTACACCTAATATCGACCGCGAACACCCCATCTATCAAGCTACCGCAGATAGCACGAATTTCATTTGGAATACCTCCAATAACTACAAAGGTTCTCTCATCTTCGTGAAGAAAGAACAGAGTGCTATTGGCATTGACTACATCGTTCCGTTCATCAGCGATGGTGGTGACTTCTATGCAGAGTTATCGGGCTTCAACGAGAGTGGCATGGACTTCGGACTTTATTCCAGTGGTTACTTTGTAAACGGGCAAGAGAACGGTATGGGTTGGTTCTACAAAGATGGAGCCTATAAGAAAGTTTGGGGTAAACAATACAGCCTCTATATGACTTTCAATGGTTTCTTCCCATTCATCAAGACCATGTATGGTGCAAACTTAGTGGATATTGACGCGACGGGCGAAGAAGTAACCATCATCTATCCCGAATTAGAACCTGCAAAACAAAAACAAAATTACCTCTTACTGCGTTCAAACCGCGACTACGGAGAGTGGGAGTTTGATGATGTTTATGACTGGGTGGAACTTTATGTGGATACCACGGATCTCTGGGACTCTAAGAACCTCACCAATATCACCTTCACCGCAGATCCTAACCCGGGTGAAGAGCGAACCGATACCCTAATCTTCATCAACCATGGTGTTGAACTCCGCGTCCCTGTCATCCAAAGAGGTACCAATACCGGTTTCATCAACCTCTACGAGAAGAAACAGAATGTGAAAGTAGAAAAGTTCATCAAGAACAACAATATCTACATCCGTCGCGACCAAGACCTCTTCACCATCGAAGGTCAGAAACTGGAATAACTAGACTAACTAGAGAAACTAGATATACTAGACTAACTAGATTCCCTAAAATTAAGAAAAAAACGTGATTTTCGATTGAAAGTCACGTTTTTTCTTGCATATATGAAAAAAAAGTCGTAACTTTGTAGCCAAATTGGAAATACTATGAAAAAGCTGTTATTAAGCATTTTTATTGCGCTCTTTGCCCTTTCTTCACAAGCGGCAATCCGTACCGAAGCACAAGCCGCAGCAATGGCTGCTGCTTACTTCATGTCCGACACCCCTTCCTCGCAAGTCGCCAAAGTCCCTGCACAAGCGGTTCCTGTTCGTTTGGTGCGCACCATCGACTTTGCTCAGCAGGCTATGCCCGCGATCTATATCTACGAGCAAGAACCGACTTCGCGTTGCGTCTTCATCGCTGCCAGCGACAAGGTCAACCGCATTCTCGGCTACACCGATGAACCCCTACCCCTCTACTCCTCTACTCCCCTACCCCCTTCTTTGGAAATATGGCTCCAGTCCTACGCAGACGAGATAGCGATGCTCGAATCGAATCAAGGAACGATTCGCGAAGTCACTCCCGGGCGTACTCCTATCGAGCCTCTTCTCAAAGATGAGAACAAGAACCTCATCCAATGGAACCAAACAGATCCCTATAACCGCTATTGTCCTATGCTCGATGACGCAAGAACGGTAACAGGTTGCGTTGCTACCGCTATCGCGCAAATAATGCGCTATTACGCCTACCCAAAACGCCCAACGGGCAAAGTGTCCTATCTATGGGAGAAAGGCAAAGACTCCTTATTCATCGATTACGACACCGTGCCTGACTACAAATGGTCAAGCATGAAAGCTAAGAAATCATCCTACAGCTCGGATGCACAGAGAAAAGCTGTTGCCCAACTACTGCGTGATGTGGGTTATTCGGTTGAAATGAATTACGGTCCCAGCAGTGGCGCATCAACCCCTGACTGCGTGACGGCTCTGCCCACCTACTTCGGTTACAACGAAAACATTTTTATTATGGGAGCTCTCGCCCTTTCCGTAAACGATTACGAAGACCTCGTCTATCAATCGCTTTCAAACAAACATCCTCTTGTTCTTACCGGAACGAAAATTGCCGGTGGAGCCCACGCTTTCGTATGCGACGGAGCCGACAACCAAGGGTTCTTCCACATCAACTGGGGTTGGGGAGGTAGTTATGACGGATACTTTGACCTCTCTATCCTCGATTCCAAAGGAACAGGAACAGGCGGATCCTCGGCTGCCGGAGGGTATTGCATACACCGTAGCGCCGTGTTTAATATCCAACCTCCGACGGATACCAAGATTATCACCAAACCAACTAAAATCCACCCCGTATCCGCCGACTCCCTTGGTATCGATGTCGCTACCTTAAAGAAGGGCGAGACCCTCACTGCCATCATTCGCAAGATTACCAACATCTCCGGCGAACCATGGTCCGGAAACTACGGTTTCCTACTAAGCGGAGACAACCTAACTTCTCGTTGGTGGATGGGCGGTAAGAGTTCCATCACGAATCTTAAACCCGAATATATGATCTCCAAAACGGCCGAAATAACCTATTCTGCACTAACGACTTATTGCACCGAGCCCGGTGTTTACTACCTCAAACCCTCTTACAAAGCGACGACCACCGGAGCTGTTGCCACCTCTATGCCGGTGGCTATTGGTCCTGACAAGATCACACTAACCCTCGACGACAAAGGGGTCTTCACCATTGAGCTCAATCCCGATACCACCACACCTACCCCACCGGAACCTTCTTTTGAAGCAATACTGCTCGACCTCGAAAACGACTCGGCAGCGATTATGTGGGACGGTTCTTCTGACATTGCTTACTGCGACTACACCGTCACCGTAGCCGACAACTCCATCGAACAACTATCCGGCAGGTTGTACTCGAAAGAAGAGACAATCCTCTTCCGCTATTACACCAAGAGTACCCTCACCCTCTCCATTACCGCCTATTCCTCCGACGACAAAAAAATAGGAACCGTTTCAGACCAAATCACCCCTACGGCTATTAAGACCTCCTTCAAATCGGCAGATGTACACTATTCACTCTCTACCGATTCTATCCGCTTCTCGTGGACGGGCGAGGCTCCTTACTACCAAGCTATTTTTTATCAAGGTACCGAAGCCATCTCCGAAGCAGAACTCATAGCCCCCCAAGAGGGAACGTTTGCATTGAAAGCAGAAACCGCTCTCTTCCCACCTAACGAATATAAATTAGGACTGCGCCCCGTTAGCCCAACCCAAAAAGCCTATCTCGCAACGGAAACGAGATATAAATTCACCATTGACCCGCCCACACCGACCGACTTACAAAACAAAATCGGTACAAATCAGGGAACAATCAAAGTGATGGAACAAGGACAGATAATGTTTATCAGAGAAGGTAAAAAATATACTCTTTTTGGACAACCAGTCAATTAACATCATAAAAAACACAAACAAAAATCACGTACAATGAAAAAGTACAATTTTAATGCAGGACCCAGTATCCTGCCACAAGAAGTGATCAAGCAAACAGCAGAAGCCGTTCTCGACTTCCAAGGCGAAGGGCTTTCCCTTTTGGAGATCTCTCACCGTGCTAAGTATTTCCAACCCGTCATGGACGAAGCAGAAGCCCTCATGAAGGAACTGCTCAACATTCCCGAAGGCTATCGCGTACTCTTTATCGGAGGCGGTGCCAGCTTGCAATTCTGCATGCTCCCCTACAACCTCATGGAGAACAAAGCCGCATACGTCAACACCGGCGTTTGGAGCAAAAAAGCCATCAAGGAAGCCAAAGCATTTGGTGAGGTTGTCGAATTAGCTACCTCTACGAACTCTATCCCTACGGATTATACCATTCCGCAGGATAGCGACTATCTGCACATCACCACCAATAACACCATCTTTGGTACGGAATGGTCGAACCGCAAACTCGAAGAACTCTACAAGAAAAAAGGTACCGTTCGCCTCGTAGCGGATATGTCCTCCGATATCCTCAGCCGTCCTATTGATGTGAGCCAATATGACATCATCTATGGTGGTGCTCAAAAGAATCTCGCACCTGCCGGTGTCACCTTCGTCATCGTCAAAGAGGACTGCCTTGGTCATGTTAGCCGCCATATCCCAACGATGCTTGACTACCGCACCCACACGGAGAACGGTTCGATGTTCAACACCCCTCCCGTACTGCCCGTTTATACCGCGATGCTTACCCTGCGTTGGCTCAAAGCCAATGGTGGCGTTCAATGGATTGACGCTCGCAACAAAGCGAAAGCAGACTTGCTCTACTCGTGCATTGACAACTCCAAACTGTTTATGCCGACTATCACTGAAGTGGAAGACCGCAGCCGCATGAACATCTGTTTCGTGCTCAAACCGCAATACGAAGACCTATTCGATGAGTTCTTTAAGTTCGCTTCCGCACGCGGTATGGTAGGTATCAAGGGACACCGCCTCGTAGGTGGTTTCCGCGCTTCTTGCTACAACGCCATGGACCTCGAAGGCGTTCAAGCTCTCGTTGACACCATCCACGAATTTGAAAAACTACACTAATCCCCCTAGACTAACAAGACTAACTAGATTTACCGGAAAATATGAAAATATTAGTAGCAACAGAAAAGCCCTTCGCAAAAGTAGCCGTAGACGGCATTCGCGAAGTGGTGGAGAAGGCGGGTTACGAACTCGCCCTCCTCGAAAAATATACCGCCAAGCAGCAACTGCTTGACGCAGTCAAAGATGCAGACGCTGTCATCATCCGTTCCGACATCATCGATGCCGAAGTGCTTGATGCCGCCAAGAACCTCAAGATTGTTGTTCGCGCCGGAGCCGGTTACGATAACATCGACCTTGCTGCCGCCACCGCCCACAAGGTGGTTGCTATGAACACCCCCGGACAGAACTCCAACGCCGTTGCCGAACTGGCTCTCGGACTTATGGTAATGGCGGTTCGTAACATGTACAATGGTACTTCCGGCACCGAACTGATGGGTAAGAAATTAGGTATTCACGCCTTCGGAAACGTAGGTCGTAATGTAGCCCGTATCGCCAAAGGATTTGGTATGAATATCTACGCTTACGACGCTTATTGCCCCGATGAGGCAATGACAGCTGCCGGTGTGACACCTGTTCATAGCGCTGAGGAGCTGTACCAAACGTGCGACGTAGTGAGCCTGCATATTCCCGCTACCGACGAGACGAAGAACAGCATCAACAAAGCCCTCGTTGGTTTGATGCCTAAAGGCGGTTTGCTCGTGAACACCGCCCGCAAGGAGGTTATCAATGAGGACGAACTGATCGAACTCTTGCAAGAACGCACCGACCTCAAGTATGTGGCTGATGTTATGCCCGCTGCTGACACTAAGTTCCGCACGTTGTTTGCCGATCGTTACTTCGCGACCCCAAAGAAAATGGGCGCACAAACAGCTGAGGCTAACATCAATGCCGGTATCGCTGCCGCTAAACAAATCGTTGATTTCTTCACCACGGGTAACACCCGTTTTCAAGTTAACAAATAAGTGAAAACGCTCCTATTCATATTGGCTTTTATCCAATGCGCCACCAATGCCGTTGAAGTCAAAAACAACAACGACACCGTTTTTATCTTCGCCGATGAGATTGGTCTCAAAACCGCGGACGGTTCTGCCGTAGATTGGTATGCCGCAGAGGACACCACCCTACGTCGCTATCAGAATGCCAAAGTCATCTATCCCGATGCGGGTTGTGGTTTTGCCGTTAAGCACAATAACCAATGGGAGCGTTGCTATGTGGTAAAACTCGACAAAACGCCCAAACCGCTACTGGTGCAAGCCGATTGCCAATCCACATTAGCGTTTATCTCCGGTGGTATTCCGTCCCTCTCCTACATTGGAGGGGACGGGACACCCCAATACCTAACCCGAACTATCCATTTCCAATACAATAACCTCGTATGGAAAGAGGAAGAAGGATGGGTAGATACACCCACATCCTCCACTTTTGAAGCGAAAGGAACGAACTACCTCCTACCACCCATCTACGCACAACCCACCTCCATCGTGATGTTCACCGACTCTGCCTGGCGCGACAAACTCGGACTGGCAATGGACTCCACTTGGGTCGAGATCCTCACCCCTGTAGCTTTTGCTATTCACCCCACCCACACCGCTTCTACGCGTTGGGAAGGAGTAGATGCCAATCACGTCAACGAGGAGAATCCTCCTTCGGACGCACAGTTCCTTGTAGGTTCAGGACCTACCGAAATAAACTTTGAAGCAAACCCCACTCCTGCCGCCGAATGGTTTGAGTGGAATATCTATAAAAGCGGAAACTTACTTTTCACACGCCGCGACATGAACCAACGCTACCTCTTTGATGAATTCGCCAACTACGAAGTCAAACTGACTGTGACGGGAGGCGAATGCCAAAGAGACACCAGTTTTGCAGTCTCCATCGAGAAATCGTTCCTTAATGTGCCCAATGTCTTCACTCCCAATGGGGACGGAATGAATGACGAGTTCCGTGTGGATTACAAGTCCATCGTGGACTTTCACATCTGGGTCTATAACCGTTGGAACAAACTCGTGTATGAGAGTACTAATCCTGCGCAGGGTTGGGACGGAAACATCGGTGGTCGTCCCGCCGCACCGGGGGCATATTTCTATGTTATCCGTGCCAAGGGAGCCAATGCTGCAGCAAATGCGAAATACATGTCGAAGATTGCGTTTGATAAGAAACGCAAATCCGCCAATCCCGATGACCTCAACGCTCTCGTTGGTATCTACCAACTCTCCGGAGATATTAATTTAATAAGATAAAAATTCATCATTACATCATTTCTTAAATTCATCATTTTTAATGAAAAAAGTTACAATTATGGCTATTGCAGCCCTTACACTTGCCTCTTGTGGCAATCCGTTCTTCAACTACAAGAACTGGGACACTCCTCACGGTGCGTACCCATTTGAGCAAATCAAAACGAAACATTACATGCCCGCTTTTGAAGAGGGTATGAAACAAGGTCTGGCGGAGATAGACGCCATCGTCAATAACCCCGAAGTTCCAACGTTCGAGAACACGATTGAAGCGTACACCAATAGCGGTGAACTGCTGACTGTGGTTGCCGGTTGCTTCTACAACCTCGCTTCCGCAGAGACCAATGACGAGTTACAGGAACTTGAAATCAAACTCAGTCCGATGATGAGCGAATATGCTTCGACCATCCGCCTCAACGAAGGTCTGTTCCAACGCATCAAAGCCGTTTATGACCAACGCGATAGTCTTGATTTGCGCCCCGACCAACGAATGTTGTTGGAGGATGTGTACGAAGGTTTCGCTAACAATGGTGCAAACCTCAGCCCCGAAGATAAAGAGACTTATCGCGAACTAAGCATGAAACTGAGCGACTTGACGACTGCTTTTGGTCAGAACGCACTGAAGGCTACCAACGCTTGGACATACGTAGTCGAGGACGAGAGCCAACTCAGCGGACTGAACGAGGATACAAAATCCGTTCTTCTCGCCAACGGTAAGAAACATGGTCACGAAGGGAAGTACGTGCTTGACCTCAAGCCCACCACTACTATTCCCGTTCTGCAAGACTGCGATAACCGCGAGTTAAGACACACCTTATACATGGCATCCAACCAACGTGCTTTAGGTGGCGAGTTTGATAACACCGCTATCATCGTGGAGATTGCTAATACTCGTTTAGCATTGGCACAACTATTTGACAAGAAGACCTACGCCGAGAAAGCGTTGTACAAGAGATGTGCCGAGAATCCCGAGAACGTGATGAACTTCCTTAATAACCTGCGCGATGCATATATGCCCGCTGCGCGCAAGGAAGTGAAGGAGTTGCAGGAATATGCTCAGTCGCTCGGCTTCACCGAGACCCTTCAACCTTGGGATTGGAGTTACTACAGCAAGAAACTCAAGGACGCTAAATACAGCATTTCCGATGATGTGCTCCGCCCCTATTTCCAACTCGAAAACGTGATTGAAGGCGTGTTCGGTTTGGCTAAACGTCTTTATGGTATCACATTCGTAGAGAACAAGGATATCCCTGTTTATAACCCCGAAGTGAAAGCTTACGAGGTGTTTGATGCCGAGGGTCAGTTCCTCGCGATTTACTATGCCGACTTCCATCCGCGGGATGGCAAACGCGGTGGCGCTTGGATGAACGGATTTCAAGACCAATACATCATGCCCGATGGAACAGACCATCGCCCGCATATCGTGAATGTGATGAACTTCACGCGTTCCACTGAGACCAAACCCGCTTTGCTCACCTACGATGAGGTGGAGACGTTCTTGCACGAGTTCGGTCACGCATTGCATGGCATGCTGACTCGTTGCTACTATGCTTCACAAAGCGGTACCGCAGTGCCTCGTGATTTTGTGGAACTGCCTTCTCAGTTCAACGAGAACTTCCTCGGCGAGAAAGAGTTCCTCGATACGTTTGCTAAACATTACGAGACGGGCGAAGCTATGCCTCAAGACTTGATTGATAAGATTCAACGCGCAAACAACTACCACGCCGCTTACTCTTGCGTTCGCCAACTCAGTTTCGGTTATCTCGATATGGCTTACCACATGATTGAACAGCCCATGGAAATCGCTAACAACGACACCCTTACTACGGTTGTTGATTTTACGAACAAAGCGATGGATCAAGTAGCGGTGATGCCCGTTGTTTCGGGCACACAGATGGTGACGGCTTTTACCCACATCTTTGACGGCGGTTATGCAGCCGGTTACTATTCGTATAAATGGGCAGAAGTATTGGATGCCGATGCTTTCAGTGTCTTCCAACAAGCACAAGCGGAGCGTGGTTCAATCTTCGATAAGCAAGCCGCTGATGCTTTCCGCACAAATATCCTTGAGAAAGGTGGCACGGAAGAGGCGATGGTGCTCTATCGTCGTTTCCGTGGTGGCGATCCCACTATTGATGCGTTACTCAAACGCGATGGGTTGAAGAAGTAAGGCTATTGTTATTTATAACAATATCAGCACGAAGAAGACGTTCTTTTTCTGACATCTGCGCGGCCATGCGGTCGCGCACTTGTTTTTCCGTACAATGGTCACGCGCCATAGTACGCGCTATTCGTACCTCTTCAGATGCCGTGACCACCATCACACGGTCACAGAGTTGATCAAGACCCGACTCAAAGAGAAGGGCGGATTCTATTAACAGACCGCTTCGCTGAAAGACCGCTGCGCTGAAAGACCGCTTCGCTGAAAGACGTTCGATATCACGTTGGACGGCGGGGTGAACGAGGGCATTGAGTTGTTGAAGGAGTTCGGGATTAGCAAACACGCGAGAGGCCACGATGTCTGTTCGATAGATATCCCCTTCATAGACCTCCGCACCCAACAATGCCACGATTTGTGCCCTTAGTTCGGAGTCCTCTACGATGAGGCGTTTTGCCTCCTTGTCGGTGTCATAAACCCTATACCCCGCCGCTGCCATCTGAGCCGCAATATAGGATTTGCCACTGCCGATACCGCCTGTTATACCTATAATGGGTGTAGGGGTGTAGGGGTGTAGAGGTGTAGGGTTATTCGTGGTGATAGGGTTCATGATGTAAGATGGTCATAGCTCGGTAGAGTTGTTCCACAAAAAGTAGTCTAATCATCTGGTGCGAGAAGGTCATTTTTGAGATAGACACCTGTGCGTCCGCCCGCTGATACACTGCTTGCGAGAACCCGTAAGGTCCACCTATGACGAAAGTAACATCGCGTCCCATCGCCATCAGACGCTGCGTATATGCCGCAAAATCAAGGCTGCGATACTCCTTCCCGTGTTCGTCCAAAAGCACCATATAAGTCGATGGAGAGATGAATTTAAGAAGAGCCTCTCCCTCTTGTTGTTTGATTTGGTCTTGCGTCAACGACTTAGCATTTTTCAAGTCAGGTACCACTTGTATTTGGAAGGGCAGATAATGCGTTAGGCGTTTCGCATAATCGCCTATCAGAGCCTCCAAATGAGCATCCGTTGTTTTCCCGACGACTAAGAGGGTGAGTTTCATTTCTTCAGTTCAAAGGGGAATGAACCAATTAAGTTGCCATCCACAAAGAAGTCTGCATTGTAATATCCCGGGATGGGGCGATCAGTAAAACGATAGTAAAGTGTACTGCTAAACGCTTGACGCTCGTACTCAAACTCCTGCATTACCGAATAGCCAATCTGCTGATTCTCAAAGTCAAAGACCATCGTGGTATCGGGTTGAAGTAAGTCGCCATTGGGATCGACGACACGTAAGTATAGCTGTTTCATTCCCACCTCACATGTCACGTTCTTGCCCAACGAATAATCGACTTGCAGTTTTGTGATTTGCGAGAGCAGGCGCGTCTTATGATCCCATTTATTGAGCGTTGTCACCTCACAGGAAGTCAATTCAAGCATGGACGCACGCGTAACGACTTGTTGCAACTCCGTATTGGTATGTTTGATTTGTTCGTTCTCTTGGGTGATTGCTTTATTTTGTTTTTTATACGCCACATTCTCCTCCGTCAGACGCACATTCGTTGAATGAAGCGAGTCAATCTGGTGTACATACTGCACCATCACCGCACGAACGGTAGCCAGTTCTTTCTTGAGTTCAGCAATACGGCGGGCACTGGTGGCTTTCGTGATACGCAGTTCTTCCAATAGGTCTTGCACTCGTTGTTGTTCACGAGAGAGTTGCTCTTGAAGGGAATCGTTTTGGATATCCATCGTACGATACCCATCGAACTCAAGGGCTAATTCCGAATACTCCTCCTCTAACTGCTCTTTCTCAAACTCCATCTGCCCCACCATCTCCGTCATCTGCTGATGCTGATTGAAGTAGAAATAACCTAATACCCCTGCAACCAAAGCCAGAAGGATAATGAGGGTTATCAATAGACCATTTGATTTTTTCTTTTCACTCATAAGACTGGTAATAATTTTTCTAATTGAGTAGAATGCGATCCTTTTAGCAAGATCGTTTTATTAACTAACGGATGTTTTTCTAAGTATGTCATAAACGCCTCCACATTATCAAAAACCGGATACGGAGACGTAGTGTCCTTATACTCTTGTCCTATCAAATACACCTCTTCCGCCTTGCGCTCCAAAAGCATGTTGACGATGTTCTGGTGCTCGAGATGACTGTATTCGCCTAACTCGCGCATGGCGCCTAATATATAAGTGGAAGGGAGTAGAGGAGTAGAGGAATAGGGCTTGAAGGACTCAATGGCGGCTTGCATCGAAGTAGGATTGGCGTTATAGGCATCCACGACTATGGTGTTTCGTTCGGTTTGAACGAGTTGTGAGCGGTGGTTATTAGGTTCATATGCCCTAATAGCCTCCAAGGCTTGTTGCTCCCCTACCCCAAAGTGCGCACCCACCGTCATAGCAGCGGCTACGTTCTCCGCATTGTAGTCTCCGACTAAATGCGTGCCCGATGGCATGGGGACATGTCTATAGTGGAGAGTGGAGAGTGGAGAGTGCCTTTCACTTTCACTTTCACTTTCACTTTCCACTAACATACGTTTGAGATACTCATTATCCTCATTGATGAAGATCGTGCCGTGGTGGGCGACGAGGTAGTCATACAGTTCGCGTTTAGTGCGTTGCACACCCTCAAACGAGCCGAAGCCTTCTAAATGTGCCCTACCTACATTCGTTATCAGACCGTAGTTCGGTTCGGCGATATCGACCAGTTCCTTGATATCTCCCGGGTGGGAAGCGCCCATCTCCACGATAGCGAGTTCGTGCGCGCGCGTAATAGATAATAAGGTGAGGGGCACGCCCAAAGCGTTATTGAGGTTGCCTTGCGTATAATAGAGGTTATACTTGGTCTTGAGTACTGCAGCTGTCAGTTCTTTGGTGGTGGTTTTACCATTCGTACCGGTGATACCGATGATGGGCAAACCTAATTCGCGTCGCCATGCGCGGGCGAGGTCTTGCAGGTCTTGCAAGGCGTGCTCGCCCTTGATGACAAACGCTGCGCCATCGTGTATGGCTTGTTCCACAAACTGATTGCCGTCGAAATGCTCACCTTTGAGTGCTACAAAAATGCAGCCCGGAGTGACCTTACGGCTATCGGTGGTGACCGTTAGCGATTGTTTATTTCTTATTAGGAAGTTCCAATCCATAGTTTTTCTTTTTATCCTCTACTTTCATCATAAGCGAGAAGATGAATGCCAATACACCAAACGAAGCAAAGACAATCATCGGTACCAGATAACCATCGGTAGCGACGCGCAGTTTGCCTATTAACAGCGGAACGAGGCATAGACCGATATTCTGTACCCAGAAGATAAGGCAATAAGCAGAACCTAACACTTTCTCGTCAATGATCTTCGGTACACTCGGCCACATCGACGCGGGTACCAAAGAGAAACTAACGCCTAAGATAAGGATGGTCACCATCGCTAAGGTCTTACTGGGATAGAGAGGTAAGATAAACGCGAAAGTGCTATGGCAAGCAATCATAATAATCGCACCAATCATCATCATCGAAGCGCCTTTACCTTTATAGTCAATGAACGCACCCAAGAACGGAGTGAGAACCATCGCTAAGATCGGGAACCATTTGAACATTCCCGATGCCTCCTCTGCTGAGATAACTAAGGTCTCCTCCAAGAAGTTCGTAGCGAAACGTTGGAAGGGGAAGATAGCGCTATAGTACAGCACGCAGAGCAGAGCCACAATCCAGAACATCTTTGAACTAAAGATCTGACCTAAGTCGGATACGCGGAACTCGTCTTCGGGGTCTTTCTCAGCTGTCGTTTCGCCAATCTCAATGAGTTGTTTGTCGAACTTGGTGTCCATCACCGTGAAGACGGTGAAGTTCAGCAGACCGATAACCAGTAAGCAAGACGCAAATAGTAAAGGAGCAACTACGGATAGAGTACCATCGGGCAAAGCATAGTGTGAGGCGAACTTAGGAGCGAGCCACATCGCAGCAAACACACCCAAACGAGCGATGGACATCTCAATACCCATCGCCATGGCCATCTCTTTACCTTTGAACCACTTGGCAAGGATCTTGCTTACGGTGGTACCGGCCATCTCGCAGCCGCAGCCGAAGATCATAAACCCGAACATCGCCATCTTTGCAGAGCCGGGCATGACTGTCCACCAACTATTGAGCCATTCGACATCGTTGGCACCGAACCAATCGGAAATACCCACATACTTAATGGCAGCACCTATCACCATCAGGGAGGCAGAAAGCAGTCCCGTGAAACGGACTCCCATCTTATCGAGGATGATTCCGGCTAAGATAAGAAAGCCGAATACATTCAGTAAATACTCACCGGCAGCATAGGTTCCGAAGATACCTTGGTCCCATCCGCGTGTGGTGTTTAATAACGAAGCTAACGGAGACAAAATGTCCACGAACATATATGCGAAGAACATCATTGATGCCACGAGGATAAGCACTATCCAACGAGCAACCGCACTATCGCGTAATGTCTGTTGCAGATTTTCTACCATCATAACATTTACTATTTGACAATTTACAATTTGACTATTTGTTATTTGCTTTATTTTTTTTCTTTAGCCACTCCGCTTTTTTCTTTTCGTACTCTTCGTAATGGCGCTCTAAATAACCATCTTCCATACTGATTGAAGATTATTTAATCTTAAGTTCTTTCTTAACGGAAGGCATCACATCTTCTGCGGTAGGAGCGATATACACCATTGCTGCCGAGTCGAAGATATAGGTATATCCCTCTTTTTCGCCAACAGCCTGGATAGCTTTTGCCATACGCTCGTGTACAGGAGCAAGGAGTTCTTGTTGTTTTTTAGTGATATCCTGTTCTGCCGTTTGGTAGAAGAGTTGGATACGTTGTTGCATCTCTTGCAGTTCTTGTTCACGGATTTGACGAATAGCGTCTGTCATGGTAGCCGCTTGGGTCTGATAATCCTGTGCTTTCTTTTGGAACTCCTCCTGCATCATCGTCAGTTGGTTCTCGTACTGCGATTGGATGGTGTCCATTTGGAGTTTAACTTTCGCTACTTCGGGCATTTGAGTAAACAACTCGCTTGTGTTCACGTGACCCAGTTTCTGTGCGCTGACCAGCATCGGCATAGCCAGAGCTAAGATAATAATAATTTTTTTCATAATGATGTTGAATTTATTTATTAAATTTTACTTTAGATACATTCCATTATTTTGCACCAAGTTTTTGAAGTACTTGGTCTGAGATATCGAGTTTGGACGAGATATAGAGTAACGCCTCATCGGAGGAGCGATCCTTGACGATATTTATCTTCTGCTCATTGGCTATATCCTGAATAGCCGTGAAGATCTCATCCTGTATCGGTTTGATGAGTGCTTCGCGTTTCTTACTCAATTCGCCATCGACACCGAAATACTTATGTTTGAGTTCCAATGCCTCGTTCTCCTTATCGATGATCTCCTGCTCTCGTTTCTGTCGCATGGCGTCGGATAGGAAGATCTGTTCGGTTTGGTAGTTGGCTTCCAGCACTTTCGCCTCTTGTTCCAAAGCCTCTACCTCTTTCTGCCAACGACGCGTGATAAGCGTCAACTGCTCATTCGCCGACTCATACTGCGGCAGGTTCTTGAGGATATACTTCATATCCACATATACAACCGATGTACTACTCTCTCTTGCAAATACTGTGCCACAAAAGAGAAAAATGAAAATGAGAGTGAAAGTGAAAGTGAAAAGTGAATGTTTTTTCATATACATCATACATTTATACATTAATACATTTATACATTGTAATTTATTACAGTTCTTGTCCAAGTACGAAGTGGAACTGACTCTTACCATATTGGTCGGAACCATTGATTTGGTCGAAGCCCCAGCCCCAGTCAACACCTAACAGACCGAACATCGGCAGGAAGATATGCACAGCCAAATCGGCAGAGCGTTTGAGGTTGAAGGGGTTATAGTCCTTAATATCACTAAAGCAGTTACCTGCCTCCAAGAATCCTTGTACCCAGATAGTCGCGTTCTGCTCTAAGGTAATAGGATAACGCAACTCCAGTGTGAACTTGTTATACAAGTAACCCATATTTCGTCCCGTCTTAGGATCGTATGGGGTCAACGAACCCGATGAATAACCACGCATCGCCACATATTCCGTTGAATAAGACGAATAACTCGACATTCCGTCACCACCCATATAGAATGTCTCAAACGGCGACTTAGCATCCTCATTATAGTGGCCTAAGTAACCAAATTCCGCACGCGTCATCAGCACTAATTTAGAGTCGCGCGATAGCGGTGTGAAGACCTTACCCGAGAACTTCCATTTGTGGTACTCAATCAAGTGGTACTTATCAGATGTCTCCATCGACGCATAATCCTTCTTATTAAATAAGGAGTACGGTGGTGTGATCTTCAGTCCTAAGATAAACTGTGAACCACGACGCGTATAGATGGGGTTATCAATAGACGAACGACTTAATTGCAGATTCAGAGCAAGGTTATGGCTGGTACCATCGGAAATAAGCAGATACGGCCAATCTTTCATCATATACATCTGGTAACTGAGTTCGCCATAGAACTGAAAATAGTCATCCGGCCAACGCAGACGTTTACCATAACCGATACTCACACCGAACGTGCGCAAATACTTATCGGGGTCTGCCTCAGACTCTTGTAACTGCTGGTAATAATCCTGATTACCCGAATAGTAATAGTAGCTTGAATAGGTGTTATACAGGTTCTGATAAGCCTGATAGTAACGGTTCGAGTAACCCGTTTGCGAAGCAAAGAAGATGTTCGTGGACAATGCGTTAGGACGTTTACCACCCAACCAAGGCTCCAAGAACGACACACTGACTGAGGTATAGTAGATACCATTCGTGCGGGCATTGATGGAGAAGGTCTGTCCTTCACCTTGCGGCACGATACGGTAGGCTTTCTTGTTAAAGAGGTTCTGCATAGCGAAGTTCGTGAACTTCAGTCCTAACGAACCTGTCAGACCTGTAGCACCCCAACCGAGTGAGAACTCAATCTGGTCAGAGGACTTGGTCTCCAACTGATAGGTGATATCCACCGTTCCGTCTTCGGGGTTAGGTTGGATATCGGGCACTAACTTCTCTTGGTCAAAGTGTCCCATCTGCGCTAACTCACGCAGCGAACGCATGATGTCCGATTGCGAATAGAGTTGACCGGGTTTGGTGTATAACTCACGACGCACCACGTGTTCATAAACGCGTGTGTTACCCACGATATTCACTTGGTTGATGGTCGCCGGTTTACCCTCATACATGCGCATCTCAAAGTCTATGGAGTCGTTCTCAACCTTAATCTCTACGGGATCCACGTTAAAGAACAGGTATCCTTGGTCGGTGTATAACTTAGAGATGGCATCATCGTCCTCGGTGAGACGTTTGTTCAGTTGTTTGAGGTTATAAACATCGCCTTTCTTTACTCCCAATGACAGGTTCAACACCTCGTAAGGATAGACGGTGTTTCCCACCCAGTTGATGTTACGAATGAAATATTTCTTTCCCTCGTGAATATGCATATACACATCCACGCGTGCAGGGTCATCGGGATTGGGAACCACGCTATCCGATACGATATACGCGTCACGATAACCCACCTCGTTATACTTCTCGATGACCGCCTTTTTATCTTTCTCGTACTCCTCAACAACGAATTTCTTGGTGCGGAAGAGGTTGACGATATTGTCATCGTTGGTTTTCTTCATGGCCTTGTTAATCTGCACCTCCGTCAATGCCTCATTGCCCGTGATATAGATCTTACCCACTTTCGTTTTCTGTTTCTTATCCACCGCCACTCTCACACGAACATATCCCGGGTGATCCGGATCGGGTTGTTGGCTGACAAACACTTCAGCATTGTGGAAACCTTTTTCCTCGAAGTGTTTGGCAATCACCGTCTTGGTGCGATCCACGAGGTTTGGCGTATATTGTCCGCCTTTCTGCAACCCAATTTTTACTTCGAGATCCTCCTTCTCACTTTTCTTCAGTCCTTCTAAGTTAATAGAGGAGATACGAGGACGCTGTTCCAACACAATCTCCAACCAGATCTTCTGTCCCTCGATACGGGTAGCTTTAATCTTGACATCGGAGAAGAGTCCTTGTTTCCAGAAGCGGCGCAATGCCTTGGTAATCTGCGGACCCGGTACTTCTACCTTATCGCCGATGGCGAGGCCCGAGAAACCGATAAGCACAAAGTCCTCGTAGTTCTCGGCACCGGTAATCTCAATACCTGCAATCTCATATACTTTGCCCTGAGTGGACGAATATTCAATATCCGGCAGTGGGGCGGTAATCGAATCCTCTGCCCACACACTCATAGGCAGTAGCATCATACACACTATAATCTTAATGAACTTGTTCACTGGTCTTTCCAAATCTACGTTCCCGATGTTGATAATCCACGATGGCTTGATAGAAATCCTCTACCGTAAAGTCCGGCCATAGTTTGTCGGAGAAATACAACTCCGAGTAAGCCAGTTGCCATAGTAAGAAATTACTAATTCTCAGTTCCCCACTGGTACGGATGAGCAGATCCGGATCGGGGATATCTTTTGTTGTTAGGTACTGCTCCACCTTATCTTCTGTCACTTCGTCTGCGGTCAACTTGCCTGCTTGCGCCTCTGCTACCATTGTTTGCATCGCGTGCGTCAGTTCCCACCGAGCGGAATAGCTCAACGCCACCACCATCGTCAGTCCTGTGTTCTCGGCTGTTTGATCGATACAAGCTAAGAACTTCGCTTTGGCATCTTTGGGTAAACGGTCGGTGTCGCCAATCGTGATGAGGCGCACATTGTTCTTCATCAATGTCGGGGTCTCCTTCACGATGGTATCTACCAATAATGTCATTAAGGCATCCACTTCCTCCTTTGGACGATTCCAGTTCTCGGTTGAGAACGTGTATAGGGTGAGGTAGCCTATTCCTAATTCGGCAGCGGCTTCGGTGATGTTATGCACCACTTCCACCCCCTGTTTATGCCCAAACATCCGAACCAAGCCGTGGGCTTTTGCCCAACGTCCGTTGCCATCCATGATGATGGCTATATGTCTTGGCAGACGAGTTAAATCTATTTGTTCTTTCGTATTCATCTTATTGGTCTTGTTCACATGTTCGACAAACTTTCGGTTTCGCGGCAAACGCGAAGACGATTCCCACCGTCAGTTGCGAAGTGATATCCATATTCATTATGTTCGCTTTATTCAAGCCGTACGTGTTTCCTAACGGATTGATCATCTTTCCCTCTTCGTTCTTTACCCACACGTTCTCTAAGTCATCCGAGAAATAGATGTTATGTTGCCACGCTAGGTGTAATGCGCACCTTTTGCTGAACTGCCACTTAAAACCCAGTCCTATCGGCATATATGCCGCCGCGTTTGTCCATTCGCCTTTCGGTCCGGGGATAACCGCAGCTCCTATTCCTACAAACAGATAAGGCGTGTAGGGTCTGATACGGGTATCGTATTCGGGCATACCGAAACGCATAAAATTAAACTCCGCCGTGACATCCATGTTAACCATCTTCGTTTGCCATTTCCCATCCGCAGGAAAACCTTTGAGGTATGGGTTATTCGGTTCACGCGTATCCTTGTAAGGTCCCTCTAAGAGTTGGTACATTCCGTTGAGCTTAACGGACCAGCGTCTGTCAAATTTATAGCGGAAATGCAGTCCTGCCGCGTAACGCACGTTTTGGAAGAGGTGCGGAGCTGCCTCTCCTACATAATATCCACAACCGCCTTGCAGTCCTACTTCTGCCAGAAAGGGCTGATCGTCTGCCATCACCGGCATCCCTCCGATTAGGAGCACCACCATATACGTCAACCACCTATTTCGCACTAATCAACACGCGGAAAGCGTCCGCCACTTTTTTAACAGGTACCACTTCTATCTTCGTCTTATCCAACGCTATTTTTTGTCCCGCAGGTACCAAGATACGGGCAAATCCTAATTTCTCTGCTTCGCGGATACGCTGTTCCAAACGGTTGACGGGACGTATTTCTCCGGCCAATCCCACTTCGCCGCAAAGGCAAGTCTGCGCATCTAACGCAATATCCATATTCGAGGACAACACCGCAGCCAAAACCGCAAGGTCGATAGCAGGGTCGTTCACCCTCAGTCCGCCGGCGATATTAAGGAACACATCTTTGAGTAAGAGCTTAAACCCTACCCTCTTTTCCAAAACCGCCAACAGCATATTCAGTCTTCGAGCATCAAAACCGGTACTACTCCGTTGGGGCGTACCATACGCTGCCGAACTAACGAGTGCCTGTACCTCGATAAGGAAGGGTCGCACTCCCTCTACCGCTGCTGCGATAGCGATACCACTCAGTCCCTCGCGGGCTGTGGATAACAGCAACTCCGAAGGATTGGTCACTTCTCTCAATCCACTCTGCTGCATCTCGAATATACCTAATTCGGAGGTCGAACCAAAGCGGTTTTTTTGTGCCCGTAGGATGCGGTACATATAATGTTGATCCCCCTCAAACTGCAAAACCGTATCCACAATATGTTCCAGCACTTTCGGTCCTGCCAGCGAGCCTTCTTTGTTGATGTGCCCGATGAGGATAAATGGTATATTCGTTTCTTTAGCAAACTGTAGGATACGAGCCGCACACTCTTTGACTTGACTCAGACTACCTATCGTAGCCTCTGCCGCCTCGGTGCCCACCGTCTGTATCGAGTCGATCACCACCACTTGGGGTTGAACCTCTTCGACGGCTTCTAATATCCGCTCAAGACTCGTCTCGCTCAATAGGAACAAGTTCTCCGGATGTCCGGCCAATCGCTCTGCACGCAGGCGTATCTGACGAGCACTCTCCTCGCCACTGGCATATAAAGTCTTCGTTCCCTCCAGTTGCATGAGCACTTGCAGCGCCAAGGTCGATTTGCCTATTCCGGGTTCGCCTCCTAATAAGACAAGCGAGCCGGGCACTAATCCGCCTCCCAGTACGCGGTTGAGTTCACCGCAACGCATATCCAGTCGCATATCTTCTGTTGCTTCCACCTCTTGTAGGCGAGTCGGTTTACCTTTACCTCTAAACTCTCCACTCTCACCTCTCAATTTTGAAGAAGGCGCAATGACTTCTTCAACAATCGTTCCCCATTCTCCGCATACAGGACAACGCCCTAACATCTGAGGCACTTTCGCGCCACAGGCAGAACAAGTATATTGAATAGCCGACTTACTCATCAATTCATCATTCAAATCTCATAACTCTCTCCTTCTTTGGCTAAGATGGTGGGGTCAAACACGGTCTTTGCCTCTCTAAGGAATTGTTCGTGGTCATCTACTCGTGCGGAGAAATGACCTATAATCAGTTGTTTAGCACCCGCATTCTTCGCGGTCGTTGCCGCCTGTTTGGCCGTTGAGTGCATCGTTGGATGGCAACGAGAAAGGTGCTCATCGGTATAAGTCGCCTCGTGGTAAAGCATATCCACTCCGCGCACCGCATCAGCAATCTTCTCGGAATAGCGCGTATCCGAGCAATAGGCATAGCGACGATGGGAGTCTATAATAAAATCCCCCACCAAACCGCGTTGGCGGTGATGTTCCGTAAACAAGAACCCGCAAGTGGGAACGCTGTGATAGAGCGGAATCGTCTCAACTGTCAAGGTGCGGTCTTCAAAGATAGTCACGCGTTTGCGAGGGTCAATAGGATGGAAGATAACCTCAAACGACAAGTCACTGCAATAGTACGCGAGCCACGGTTTCATGAGTTTCTCCAAATCGCCGTGAGCATAGATATGAAGCGGTTGGGTGCGATGAAGCATACCTAAGGTGGATATCAGTCCTATCAGCCCAAAACAATGGTCTCCGTGCAAGTGAGAGATGAACACACTATACAGTCGTGAGGTGTGAACTCCTAAACGACGCATCGTAATCTGTATGCCCTCTCCGCAATCGATAAGGAACGATTTATCACAAAGAGTCACTATCTGTCCCGAAGGGGAGTTTTGGTACGTGGGCAAGGCACTGCCACAGCCTAATATGGTTACGCTTCCTTTATTCACAGAATGTATCTAATAATTGTATGGTTTTTTCTTTTAGTTGTGTCTTACGGTCAATATGCTCCAATACGGCTTTGACAAACGCGTTGTTCTCAAAGTTTCCGCGCACATTCTCGAAGTCTGCACGCTGTTGCGAAGCATCGCCATCCACGCCAAAACCGGTTTGGCTATTGAGGTCGAACTCCTTGCGAGCATCGTCATAAATCATTTTATCCAGTTGTACGACAGCTTGATGCCAATCCTCCACCATGGTCACGATCTGTGCCAACGAGGCATTTTGAATCGGGCATTGCCATATCTGTTCCAGTTTCTGAGCAGCCCAAGTCCATTCGTAGTCGTAGTAGAAACGCTGCATCTCTACGAAGCGTTCTTGTATGAGCGGTAGGGTCATCTTACCCGCCTCTATATCGGACAATAATCGTGCCACTTCGCTTCGCGGAGCAATCAGTCCCGCCAGATCGACCCATTCACCGGCTCCGGGTTGCATCGTAGGAATAAGTGCCTGACGCAGTTCGTTCAGGTTCTTGGCACCGCTGTTCTCGATTCGCGTAATAAGCGAGTTACCCAAGAACTTCGTGATACCGATGGTGTATAACCCTATTCCGTGTACCAACGAAGAGTTGCGGATCTTACAATTCTTATAGCCATAGATGCTGGTTTGTTCACCCGAGAGGTGTTGGATATTTTCCAATATCTCACGCCCGTGCCACATCTTTTGAACGGTATAGGGCGAAAGGAGGTTGAAGTTAATGCAGTCCAACAGGTCGGGGTCTTTGCGGTTATCGCGTTTCGGCCATTTCTGGGCATCACGGATCGTACCTACTGTTCGCAGGTTAGCCCCCGGCACTAAGAAACTCTCGGAGTTATCCTCAATCAGGTATGAGAACGGCAATTCCGAGGTGTCCGCATGGTGGGTGTGTCGTCCCATCACAAGCGAGAAAGCACCAATCTTACTCGGCCATAACAAGTACGAGTCCGAGGTGGTTTTTGCGCCGCGCTCGGCTACACCTTGGTGGATAGGACCGAGTTTGTACATGTGGTTGGATTGGTTACTACCCGAACCGGCATTCAAGAACGAGAACATTCCCGCAATGAGCAGTGTCGATTTATGGTGGGTTACGGTGTAAGGTCCCGCAAAGATAGCGGCTGCCTCACCGTGCATGCCTTGGCAGTTACTGAAGAACAACGACTCACCGGCGGAATAGTGCTTATCAAAGATACACCCTTGTCCCACAAAACACTTATCTACAATCGTAGAGTCACCGATCTCCACGCCCGAAGCGAGGATAAAATCGCTACACTTAACACCCGAACCTAACTTCACCGGTGCCGCTGCATTGGAGTTAATCGTACCGTTACGCAGACGGGACGTGCCTCTAATCATTGCACAATCGCCAATGTTCACGTTCTTTATCGAACCGCAATTGAGGATGGTCACGTTCTCGCCTATCGAGCCCATGTCCGATGCCTGCTCAGCCGCATAGTCGTCAATCATCTTCTCCACAATCTCAACCATCAATGGACGATGTCGATAGAGAGTTAATATATACGCTAACGATGCCGAGAGGCGATTGAAGATAGGAATCTCTCGTCCACCGCCTTCGTTCATCACCGATACCCGAACGCCGTTGCCGAATGTCGAAACGCCATCCACTAAGACCGCATTCACATTCTCGATGCAGGTATTAGCGCCAATACGATAGTTAGCGATATAATTGTGGATATTGTAAAGGTGGCAGTTATCCCCCACCTCGCAATGATGGATCATCGCGTGGGCGATACCTGAATGCACTTTCACCCCACCGGGTAACTCGAACGAGCGTTCAAAAACGCCTAACTGAACGTGTCCCGAGAAATGGGCATCCTCTATATAACGGGCATCAAACCCATCCTTGACTTGCACCAGAGACCAATCCTCTGCCGTGCAATGTTGCGCAATCAATTGCTGTATTTCTTGTTCTGTAAGAACTCTATAACTCATAAACTCTAAACTACTCTAAACTCTACACTCTCAACTCTACACTTTCAACGAGTTGAAAACTCGTTTGAATACGGCTTTCGTATATTCCGGAAACTCGCCGTTAACGAGCCAACCGAAATACCCGCTATCGCGGCGGAAGACATCCTTGACGCGCATGCCTTTGTATTTACCGAAATTGAAAATCTCTATTCCCTCGTTATCGTAAGCGATACGTCCTGCGAAGTCTGCAAAACGGGTACCGCCTTGCGAATACTCGCTCAGTTCGGCTACGGTCGTAGGGATATCGTAACGCTCCAGTTGCGCCATCAGCACTTCGTAAGTCGCCATCGTATCGGCGTTGGCAGAATGGGCATCCGATAAGTCTTTATTGCAGAAGAACTTATACGCCGCCGTGAGGTTACGAGGTTCGTTCTTTTGGAAGATTGTGTAGGCATCAATCATCTTCTTACTCTTGAGGTCAATGTCCACACCCACGCGCAAGAACTCTTCCGCGAGTAAAGGGATATCAAAGTGGTTGCTATTATACCCCGCCAAATCGCTGTCTTCTATCGCTTTCGCCACTTCGGGAGCAATCTGCTTAAATGTAGGACAGTCTGCCACATCGGCATCGTAGATACCGTGTACGGCAGAAGCCTCTGCCGGAATAGGCATCGTCACCTCCTGTCCCAGTAAGAGTTGAACAGGACGTACACGATAAGTCTTACTTTCCGAGGAGCCGTTGGGATAGAGTTTGTAGAAGCTGAGTTCTACAATACGATCCGAGGCTATGTTCACACCCGTCGTCTCCAGATCAAAGAAGACTAAGGGTCTTTCTAATTGCAGTTTCATCAGTCGTTCAACAACATCGGCATTAACAACATCAACAGATCTTGGTTCTCCTCGTTCTCCATCGGTAAGATCAGACCTGCACGAGCAGGATCAGCCAGTTCAATCAGCACATCGTTCGAACTGATAGAACCGAAGATCTCAATCAGGAACGGAGCCTTAAAACCGATAGCCATCGGTGCGCCCTCGTACGAGCAAGCGATGGTTTCTTCAGCGGAAGTAGAGAAGTCGATATCCTGTGCGGAGATAGTAATCTTATTCTCACTCAAAGCCAGTTTGAGCAGTGAGGTGCCGGTGTTAGCGAACACGGCTACGCGCTTGCAGGCGTTGATGATCGTTTGGCGGTCCACCACTACTTTGTTTTGGTTGTTTTGCGGAATAACCGCATTGTAATTCGGGAAACGACCCTCAATCTGACGGCAAACGATGAGCGTTGCGCCAAAGGCGAAACGAGCATTCTTTTCGCCAAACGATACCTTCACCTCGATGTCCTCTTTGCCTAACACGTTACGCAGGATGTTAGCCGGTTTCTTAGGCAGGATAAAACTGATTGGAGCAGCGGCTTGAACGCCGGTGTTGATATATCGAACGAGGCGGTGTGCATCCGTAGCCACCATCGTCAGTTTGTCTTGTGCAAGGTCAAAGAAGATACCATTCATCACGGGGCGCAGCTCGTCATCTGCAGTGCAGAAGATCGTCTTGTTGATAGCCTCTAACAGCACGTTCGTGGACATAGTGAACTCGCCGGCTACGGCTTCTTCTATTTGTATCTCAGGATACTCGTTGCCATTCGCACCTACAAACGAATAGGTACCATTCTCGCTGGTGATGTTCAGACCGAAGTTTTGGTCATCAATAGCAAATGTGAGAGGTTGCTCCGAGAACTCTTTGAGAGTCTCTAACAATAACTTCGCTTGGAAGGCCACTTTACCGGCACCTTCTGCGGACTCCACGTCCAACGAGGTGCGAATCGTTGTCTCGCCGTCGGAGGCGGTGAGGGTGAGTTTGGTACCATTAAGGTCAAACAATACATCTTCTAAGATCTGAAGGGAATTCTTGGGAGCGATAACGCGGCCCACTGCTTGCAGTTGTTGAAACAACTTGCTACTCGAAACAATGAATTTCATAAGCTCAATATTTTATAAATTAAACAAATTTTCCTATAATAATTTACATAAGTGGGCGCAAAGTTACAAAAATTCTTTGAATTACACAAATTTTTTTGCAAAATTCAATCTTTTTTTGTACCTTTGCAGGCGCAAATGAAAAAAATCGGTGTTTTTGATAGTGGATTTGGGGGATTAACCATCCTTAAAAGTATTCGTCAAGCCTTGCCCGAATACGATTACCTTTATTTAGGTGACGCTGCGCGTGCGCCATACGGTACGCGCTCGTTTGAGGTCATTTATGAATATACTTTGCAAGCCGTTCGCTACCTCCAATCGCAAGGTTGTCGACTGATTATTATTGCTTGTAATACCGCGTCTGCGAAGGCGTTGCGAACCATTCAGCAGCACGACATCGACCCCACCCAACTGCGCGTGCTCGGTGTCATCCGCCCCACCGTCGAAGCCGTCACCAACCCTACCCCTCTACTCCTCTACTCCTCTACCCCTCTACTCCCCTCCACCCACATTGGCATCCTCGCTACCCCGGGGACGGTAAGCAGTGAGAGTTATGTCATTGAGTTACTCAAACTAAATCCGGATTTGCACATTGTCCAGCAGGCGTGTCCGATGTGGGTGCCGTTGATTGAGAATAACGAGATAGACAGTCCTGCGATGGATTATTTTGTAAAGAAATATACGGATGCCCTCTTGGCGCAAGATCCTGCTTTGGACACCATCATCCTTGGCTGCACCCACTACCCTCTTATCAAAGATAAGATTGAAAACTATTTAAACTCTAAACTATCCAACCAGACGGCTTCTCTAAACTCTATACGGCTTGCCGATCGCGCCCTTCAGGGCAGAGAACTCTCCACTCTAAACTTAATTTCGCAGGGCGAAATTGTGGCGCATAGCCTTAAAGACTACTTACATCGTCATCCCGAGATAGACAAGGACCTCAGTCGTTTAGGGAAGTGCGACTATCTCACTACGGATATACCCGAGAAATTCGAGGCTTCCGCCTCTCTGTTTCTTAACGAACCTATCTGTGCCACACAGGTAGCACTGTAGAAAAGGTTCTTGAGTTATTGCTTTTTTTTGATATATGCAAATAAAAATGCACTTTTTTTGTTGGAAAGTGCATTTTTCTGTTATCTATTCGGGCTATCCCTATTCCCTATTCTTCTCCACCAGATCTTTGATGGTTTGGACGGAGGCACCGGTGGTGAGACCATCGGCAGGAGTGTGGAGGCAGTAGTCCACGAGTTGGTTCACCGTCGAGGTAGCAACGTGCAGACGGGTATCGGAGGAAGCGTAGTAGATAAACACTTCGCCTTTCTCGTTTACCACCCAACCATTAGAGAACAGCACGTTCATCACGTCGCCGATAAACTCTTCGCCCTCGGGTGCCATAAAGAACCCTCCGGGTTGAGCGATAGCTCGCCACGGCTCATCGAGAGCCGTCATATACATATAGAGGACATATCGCAGTCCTGAAGCGCAGCCACGCACACCGTGAGCAAGGTGCAACCAGCCTTGTGGGGTCTTGATGGGGTGCGGTCCCTCGCCGTTCTTCACCTCTTTGATGGTGTGATAGAAACGGCTATCAATGATGGTCTCCTCTTTAACCTCGGCATGGGTGATGTCGTCCACGAGAGCCCAGCCGATACCGCCGCCTTTGCCGGTGTCGATAAACCCGTCTTGAGGGCGGGTGTAGAGAGCATATTTACCATTCACAAACTCGGGATGGAGGACAACGTTACGTTGTTGGGTCTTAGTGACGAGGTCGGGCAGACGTTCCCACGTCTTAAGGTCGTGGGTGCGGGCGATACCGCAAGTAGCAGTAGCGGCACTGAGGTCACTCGGGTGGGTATCGTCATGGCGCTCTACACAGAACAGGCCATAGATCCAGCCGTCCTCGTGCTTAGTGAGGCGCATGTCGTAGATGTTCGTTGCGGGCACATCGGACTCGGGCATGGTGATGGGTTCGGGCCAGAAGCGGAAGCCGTCAATACCGTTATCGGACTCGGCGACAGCGAAGAAGGACTTGCGGTCGTTGCCTTCCACGCGAACGACGAGGTAGTATTTGCCATCGAGGTAGATAGCGCCGGAGTTAAAGGCCGCGTGAATACCGATCCGTTCCATGAGGAAGGGGTTGCGCTGTTCGTCAAAGTCGAATCGCCACGTCAGTGGGGCGTGGTCGCCCGTGAGAACAGGATATTTGTACCGAGTATAGATGCCGTTAAACGAGGGTATTGCCTCGTTTGGGCGGTTGATAAGGGCGGCGTGTTGCTGCTCCAACCATTGTTTGCGTTCCAAGAAGTTCATGTTTTTTCGTCTAAACTTGAATTTTGGTGCAAAGATACGACTTTTTTTTGGATTGTGCAAATTTATTTGGCAAATAATTCGTTCCACTTGTCGCGAGTGAGGACGAAATCTTGTCTAAAAGCGGCTTGCCACCACTCTTTCGGTGCCATGCCATGGGTGCTGCTCTTTCCCGTGTTGTAGTCGTAGTCGTACCATGTCATAAACCATGACCACGTAGCTCCGCCTGCCCAAATGGTATTTAATGCCGCCAACTTCGCTTGGTCGCCATTGCCGCATTCGCTCAAAGTGATGATTTTTTTCGGGAAGGCTTGGCGTAAGGATGTATATGCGTCCACCATATTTCTTACCGAACAGGAATAGCTATCGCAGCCGATGACATCCACGTATGCGTCACCCGGGTAGAAAGCTTTGCCTTTGACATCGCCCGTCCACACCCAAATGAGGTTATTGAGTTTATGGTAGTTCGTGAAGCGGTCATACATGAGTTTCCATAGATATATGTACGCGTCTGCGCCACCGGTTCCCCACCAGAACCAAGCCGTTCCATTATTATAGATGTTTCCCGCCCCCTCGTGTAAGGGTCGCCAGATGACAACGATACCGGCTTCTTGCATCTTCTTGAGGTAACCGGCAATCTGATCCATTTGTTTGATAACTGTTTGATATTCGGGGCTATCGGTCGTCATCACGCTCCTAACATTAAAACTCGTTTGGTTGAGTGCGTTCCCCGGGGTGCAGGTATAATTCTTGCCACTATTATCGAGTTGGTTCCAGTGCCACATCGCGCCTACCAATCCGCCGGCAGCAGCCCAGTTTTTGACGATGGTGATGTCGGAATAATCGAGCCAACCGCTTGGATTAACATCCTTACTGTTGTTGTAGTGAATAAAATCGAACACATTGAGTACCGGCCATTGTTTGGTCCACCCATAAACGTTTTCTGCCTCTTTGATGTTCCAGTCCACGTTAGCGACGGTGCCGCTAATGATTTTCTGTCCTTGCAGTTCCCACAAGGTTTTGTATAGTTGTTGAGCCTTTGCCGAAGCGTTAGGGTTGCATAAGGTTGAATCAGGGACAACGGGATCGTCCGGAGGGGTTGGTTTCTTCTGCTCTTGTTGTTGAGGTTCTTGTTTCTTTTGTTTATCACAAGCGGTTATTCCCATCGTCAATACGGCGAGAAGGATAATAAAAAGTTTCTTAGTCATAGTTGGTTTTATTTTTGAATTTCATTCTCTTGCGTTTTGCGACGCAAAGGTACGATTTTTTATCACTTAAAACGTTGAAGAGATATAGGAGAGCAGTTCCGTTTCACCTAAACCATTTTCGGAACTGGTGACAAAGATAGGAGGCAGCTCCTCCCACGTCTCAAGAAGGGTTTGTTTATAGGCTTCCACGTTCTCGCTCAGACGACCTTTGCCTACTTTGTCGGCTTTGGTAAAGACGATAGCAAAGGGGATACCATTCTCGCCGAGCCATTGCATAAACTCAAGGTCTATCGTTTGGGGTTTGAGCCTACAATCGACGAGGACAAAGAGGCTTACTAACGGTTCGCGCATCAAACAATAGCGCTCTATCATCCTGCGTAACGTCTCGCGTTGCTGCTTGCCGGCTTGGGCAAAGCCGTATCCGGGAAGATCAACGAGGAACCAAGCATCGTTTATATTAAAATAATTAATAAGGAGTGTCTTACCGGGTTTCTGACTTGTCTTAGCGAGTTTAGGGTTATGCGTGAGCATATTGATGAGGCTCGACTTGCCCACGTTACTGCGTCCGATAAACGCAAATTCGGGTTTCGTCGAGGCAGGACATTGACTCACGTCCGGACAAGATATTACAAACTTTGCCGTCATCTTTTTATAGTTCTGCGCTGCAAAGGTACGGATTTTTTTGACGATGGTTATCCTCCGTAAATAATTCCCTCGGAATCACTACCACTGATGGGGTCATCACTGATGATCATGCTCGGTATATAGGAACCGACCATCAATTGACACATTGTCATTGATTGCGCCTGCGTTGCAGGGGTTAAATATTCTTTTCTCATAATTCTATACCTTGTGCGTTATACATTTTGTTATCTTTCACAATACGGAACTGTCCGTTCTCAATTACCTTGTACGTCTTTTGTCCTTTGTCCTTGTTCCATTGTCCAAGACTCGTGGGCGTGCTGTTCGGCAGCGGCATAGAGATATACCTGCGACCCGGAGCCTGAGCAGGTGCTGTACCGGGAACGTAGTTCATTATTAGATATGCGCTGTAAGCCCGCAATCCCGTAAGACCGCCACACTTGCGCCACTCGTTCTGATAAATGATATAGTTGCCTTCCAATATATTGCCAACTGTGCCTGCAGCGCCATCTACAATATCTGCAAACGTACCCTGCAATCCGTTGCAATAGGCAGCAGCTAAAGGAGTATCGGTATATTGGTCGCCATTCTTGACGCGGAGTCGCTTTGCCGTAGCACGGATAACATAGCCGGCACCGGCTTGGGTCTCCTCGACAAGCACTTCCTCCATGATGATGCGGCCGTTCTCTGTACCTGCGATAGAATATAGTTCGGCACCGTCGATGGCAGTTAAGTCGTATTTCCAACATAGCGTACCATAGTTGCCAATGGTCATATTCTCGCGGACGGAAATCCACATATCCTTGAGGTTTTGTACCACATTATAGATTTCAATAGTCGCTTGTGTTTGAGCCTCGTAAATCTTGTTTTTATTTGTGGCATTGTTGATGTTAGTTTTAGCCGTAGATACGATGATACCTATTTGTCCTTTCCCTTCTTTCTTAGCATCATAATTAACGCCTAATCCGTCTATTTTCTGTTTGGCAGTATCGGCAACCTGCTCAACATCCCAAATAGCATTTTGTTGCAATGCAATAAATTCATGGATGGCGATTTGGGTTTCTTCCACTGCTTTGTCTTGCAAGTCCTTTATTTGTTTGGTGTTGTTTTCTTTCAACTGCCCAACCCCATCCAAATTCGTTTCTGCGTTAATCAAGGATTTAGCTTTATCTTTTAAACTCCCTAATTGTGTTTGGTATGTGACTACAACATGTTGTACCGTCTCTATATTCCCATAACCCTTTGCTGCTTCGTTGATTGTGACTTCAGCATCAGCGGCTGCTTTATCAACATCAACATTAGCGGCTTGTTTAGCGGCCTGCAGTTGATTATAATAATCCTGAACGTTTGCCAATTGTTGGTTAATGTTGTTTTGTGCAGTATTTATAGCTTTCTTAACATCATCTTCTGATGTAGCATTATTGATATTTGCTTCAGCCGCAGCAACGGCTTTATCAATCTCGTTTATTGCTGGGTCTTTGACCGTATATTGGTCAACGCCAAGCGCGTTTATCGTATTCTTGGCATTCATGGCAATATCATTAATCTTGTTCTTCATTCCTGCCTTATAACCGGCGATTGCGGCTTGGATGTCTTCCAAAGTGTTTAGAGTTTCCTCTTCCATTGCGTTAAGGCCGTTATTTTTTTCCTTTTGGATAGTACTCTCATTGGTCGCATGATCAATATAGATTTTAGCTTCATCTGCGGCTAACATTACCTTTTCGTTACCCTGGTCTTTGGCCCGTTGCACTTCTTTGATCTGTTCATAACCCATTGCTTTTTGGTTCATTCTGTGATTAGTTTCCGTTTTTTTAGCTTCGAGGTCATTTTTAGCGGCTTCTTTGATTGGAGGAAGAGGGTCGGTGCCGAAAGCAGTTTCTACATTGCCCTTGGAAAGGTCGTAGATCTTTCCATCTATCACGGGGTTGCCTTGCTCATAGATAGTAACATCTATCCGACTACTTTTGCCAAACGGATACCAGTCGGTCGTTTCGCCTTGGGTGACGCTGATTGCATCAATTTGTGCTTGCGCCATCATACAACCACACACGGCTGCAAACAATATCATTAGTTTTTTCATGTTTTCTACTTTTTGATATAACTGACATTTGTCGGGTTATAGAGTGTGACGGTGGTGGTGCCATCCGTTACCTCCACGGCCGTACAGCCGGTGCAAGGTTCGCCCATTGCGCCCAACAGTTCGGCTTTGGCTTCGGCTTTACCCTCTTTGAAGAATTTGATTACGGTGAGAATTTGGTTCTTTATTTCATCAATTCCCGGTGTTGCATCAGGTCCTCCATTCTTAATGTCGTTAAATGCGCCATCTATCCATGAATTGATTTCCTCATTCTGAATGCCTTGACGGGTGGTTTGAATCAGGACAAGGGCTTTAATCTTGGTTAAGGCAAAAGTCTCGATAGAGTTAACATCCTTCTCGGCCGAAGCAGCGTTGATGTCAGTCTTTGCCTGACTGGCGATAGCAAGAATATCTTCATCGGTAACGCCCTCAATCGCCAACTCTATTTCGGCAACGGCATATTTTTTGCAGTCTTCTAACTCGTCTGCCCACATCCCTGCGCTCAGCGTCAGGGCGAGGATAACTAAAAGTAATTTTTTCATAATGTGTATATTTTATTTGTTAATATTCTATGCCCTTGTGAAGTATCTGAACAAGTCGTAAGTGAATAAGTCTTGTGATTTATCTGCCGCGCAATACCTATCCCTGAATCACTGATGTTTAGGGTGATATAAATAGTATTTACATTATAGGCATTCATGACAAGTATGCTTTTTTCAGTCTGTGCAAAATGCAGACAAAGTATTAGTACTTCATTGTGAATATGCAAATATAAGGCAAAGAAATGAAACAGCCAAATTTATTTTGAAAAAATAAAACGCAAACCCTAACGCAAACCCTAACGCAAAACTCGTTGACTTGTAGACTTGTAGACTCTAGACTTTAGACGGATATAATATTTAAAAGAAAATAAATGTTCAAGGTCTCCGACTCTACTGCTGTCACAATAGAAAATCCTTGTAAGGCTCTGATGCCTTCCAGATATTTTCTCTTGCAACATCAGCATGACAATAGATTGTCACTTGAACATTTTAGAAAAATAGGGCTCAATGCCCAAAAATCGCCAATATGGCGAAAAATAAAA
>JAZQOG010000017.1:0-2689 GCA_045627765.1 Paludibacteraceae bacterium
AATTATTTGCACCATTCCCAAAAAAGCAGTACTTTTGCAGCCGATTTTCAAATTAAATTCAAAAATGTATGAAAAATTATTTAAAAACAATGTTTGCATGCTGCTTAGTAGCAGTAATTGCAGGAATGCAGAGTTGTAAGTCGCGCGATGTCGAGCCTGAGTATGTGGGTGAGGCTGTCGATCTTGGTCTCTCTGTGAAATGGGCACAGACGAATGTAGGCGCCGCAAAGCGTGAAAACGCAGGTAATTATTTTGCTTGGGGTGAGACTTCTCCGAAGGAGTCCTACTCTGCCGAGAACTACAAGTGGGTGAACACCCTTGGTCGTCTTACCAAGTATTGTACCTCCAGCCACCTCGGTAGACCGGATGGACTGACCATCCTTGAACCCGCCGATGATGCTGCTACCGCTGCGCTCGGAGACGGATGGAGAACGCCAACGCAAAAGGAAATGCAAGAACTCCTCGAGAAATGTACATGGACGTGGTCGAGCCTTAATGGATGTCAAGGCTACATGGTTCGCAGCAACGTAAAGGGTTATACCGATAAGTATATTTTCCTTCCTGCTGCAGGTTTGTTTTTTGGCAATGAGAATCCCACTTTGAACTACTATGGCTATTATTGGACTTCTGAGTGCCCTGATTTGTCAGATTTAGATCCAAAGAAGACTCCTGTAGAATCGGCTTATTATCTTGATATCCAAATTGAAACTGCCGGCTGGAGCATGACTTCGCGTGTTGGTGGATTCACTATTCGTCCCGTTTATACTAAATAAATTAATAAGATAAGAATATGAAAAAGCATTTTATGATAGCAGCCGCTATTGCTGCGATTTGTGTTTCGTGCACAAAAGATAATATCATCGTTCCCGAGCCCACTCCGGTTCCCAAAAATTTAACGATTGTCGATAATACGTTCACCATCTATGATCTTATTGAAAAGACCGATACTAAGACCGGTAACACCTTCCTTGAGTCTTGGGAAGGTGTTAACAGTTATACTCCCCATCTGCAATGTGTAGGTCCGGATGGTAAACTGAAATGGGATAAATGGTTGCCGCTGACCTCTTTGCAAGCAGTCTCCACAATCAATAGAACGCTGTTCGACATTACGACAGCAGGTAACGTTATCGATATTTATAATGCAAGATCTTCAGCCAAGACCGATGGCGTACATTGCGTACCTTATATTACAATGATCCGTCCTGACGGTACTAAGGCTTGGGGCGAAAATGGTAAGTTGTTCTATGACTTTGGTGCCCTCTCTAATATTAAATCTCCTATCGAGGGCATTGTTGCTGCCGATAATAATGGTGGTGCTTGGATTGTGGCGGGTTCACCCCGCAAACAGTTGGCCGTTGCTCGTGTTAATGCCGATGGAGATTTCGTCGTTAAACCGATTCTTTTGAATCCTGACAAGGGCACATCCGGTGTCAAAGACAATATCTATCGTCCTCAACTGATTGTAAACGACAACAACGACCTCTTTATGGTTGTACAGTATGTCAATTACGTTGGTGAAGGTCAAGACATGATAGTGGGTTATACGGATGTTATCAAAATCTCTGCTGACGGACAAGTTCTAAATCAGCAACTTCTCATTGCAGAAGAGAGTTTCCACATGGGCACGTTGGCGCGCTTGTATAAGGATGGGAAAGGCGGAGTATATGCTTCTTGGGTATCCGGTTTGCAACATCCAACTATAAAGCTTTACCACTTCGATGCCAATGGCAATGTTGCCGGATTTAATGCGGTCAACCTCTTACCCCAAGGCAGTTCGGCAGGAGCAATGAAGTTAGTCGCCGCCGTAGATCCTGCCACCGGTAACTTTAACAGCGTATTATGTGACGATGGAATGAAGAAGAGCGATATCTATTTCCAATCTGTTGATCTTACCGGTAAGACAACTTTCTCGGGTCCCGGCATTAAGCTGATTGATATGCCAGAAGGCGACCACTTTTCTTCGATGATGAAGTTTGTTCGTACCGAGGATAATCGCTATCTACTGACCTATGTATATAATATGAACAATAAGGGTCAGTACCTTTACAAAGCATGGGTAGATGTTCAAAAAGGAAGCACCGTTCCCGAGTGTGTCACGAGGATTGATTACTTGGTTAGTAGCATGGGATCGTATGGCGATACGGATGCCGTTTATAACAACCACCTTCGCCTTTTCTGGCACTTTGGAGGTCATCCGGGAATATACCTCTACGATCTAAGTCTGAACTAATCACCTAAGACAAAAAACGACTTTTCGAGGTGAAAAGTCGTTTTTTTTGGGTCATTTTCTTGCACATATCGCAAAAAAGTAGTAATTTTGCAGCCCTTTCACACATAAACAGAAGCACAATGAAGAAAGTTCTCACCATAGCAGGGTCGGATTCCGGAGGCGGAGCGGGCATTCAAGCGGATATCAAGACCATATCGGCCTTGGGCTGCTATGCCGCTTCGGTTATCACGGCCGTCACTGCCCAAAACACCTTAGGTGTACAGGCCGTTCATCCTGTACCACCGGAGATAGTGAGTGCACAGATAAAAGCCGTACTCGACGACATCGGCGCTGACGCAATCAAAATAGGAATGCTCTTTTCTGCCGACACGATTCACGCTGTAGCAAAAACCCTACTCCCCTACTCCTCTACTCCTCTACTCCCAATCGTACTCGATCCCGTGATGGTCTCCACCTCGG
>JAZQOG010000018.1:0-14589 GCA_045627765.1 Paludibacteraceae bacterium
TATATACCCGTGCTTATTGGGCTGTTCACCCGTGAGTATTGTGGCTAATGTCTCATTGCCTCCATAAACGAGGTGCGGAAAAGTCACGCATCCGTGATAACCTTCGTTAGCAAGCAGGTACATCCCCCCTTGCGACCAATACGGACGCAAGCGCACTACATCGCGTTGGCTTAACCCATCAACCGCAATGACGACCGTCAGTCGCGGGGTGAAGTCTTGTGCTTTGGCAAGCCCTACAACGGCAAGCAAGCAGAGAGCAATCAATGAACGATGTAGATGAAACGAGAACATAAGTGTATCAGTGGGAATAAGAAAAGACGCCAGTTAAGTCCAACCAAAGGATGGATAGAGAAGAAAATAAGGAAGATGATAAGCACCGCCAATAGCAGGTAAATGACCCCTAACGCCACTTCTACTCCCCAAGACCATTTGCCTCTCTCCCAGTCCCATATATTGATTAAAACCATAATTAGAGCAAAGATAAACGCCCCAAAGTACCACGTTTTATACCAAGGCAAGCGCGGGTGTGAGAACTCTCCAGTGAACTGTCGTTCTACTACCGATATACCCCTTGCTGTTTTGGCTTGAGAGAGGTAGTTCATCAGTTCTTCGGGCAGGAAAAGGCGTTGCTCATCGGTCATGGGCTCATCCGCACGGCGGCCAAACACCATATTGATACCGAAATCTTCCCAACTGCCTTCGCCTGTATAGGCGTGAATGAACTCCCTAAACGTCTTTCCTTCCCACCCCTTGTAAGCGGAAGTGAGGCTATCGCCCATAACCTCTTTAATAAGGTAATAAGGACGCGTCGCACAGTTGTCAAAAACGAAGTTATAGAGGTATTGGCAGTTCTCCGGCCGTAGGTTTGTGAGCAGTTTATCAAACAACTCTTGCCGCTGAGCGAAAGTGAGATTGAGCGTTTGGAAGAAAACAGGACGGTTTTCGAGTTGATACGTCGTGAAGAACGATGCCGCATCTTCGGCTCCTAATTCGTAATAGGTCTCGCCCTTAACGAACTTATAGTAGAAATGGTCCGTATCAAAACTGAAACACCCATAGTTAAACACCACATCAAGGCGGTTAGCGGGATCATAAACGCGGATAGCCGTGTGCCCATAGCGCGAATATAACTCTGCTCCCGGAGCACAAGTCAATAGCGAAATCTGCGCTCGCTCACTCAGTTCACGTTTTGCCTGAGCGCTAAGACACATCATCAGGCCTAAAACAAATATCAATAATCGTTTACCCATAGTAGATCAGATTAGGGATAAAAGTCATTACCAATCCTAACAGCCATCCGCACACCACTTGCAGCGGTGTGTGAGCATCGAGGTATAACCGAGCGTACATTAGCAGTAAGGCTACACCCAGTAAGACACAACCTATGACGGGTTGGTAGAGGATAAAGCCGCCTATCAGTCCTCCTATTCCCGTTAAGTGGGCGGATATCTTCCAATAGGGATTGATAAGGTTCACAATACACAGCGCCATCGTGGCACCGACCGCCGAAAGACGAAAAGCCGGTGCGACGTGCATATATTTGATTGCCAGATAACACCAAATACAGAAGCACGACAACGTAATTATATAAGGAATCCTGCGCTCGCGCGCGTCCGTGATATAGATGTCCGTCACGACTTTCTTGCGAATAAGAATAAGAATACCCACAAGCGGAACCAAACAGGTCAAAACGAACGTCAATCCGCAATAGTAGATATACGCACTCGTTGGAATAGCCGGTGTCCATCGACTATAGAGTAGGGAGTAAAGCACCACCCCCAATGTCGGAATAAAAAGCGGATAAGCTATCGCACTTAGGATTCGGGATAATATGTGAGCGAGTTTACTCATAGACTTTTACGAAGGCGAGCAACGGGGATATTTAATAAGTCTCTATATTTAACTATCGTTCGACGCGCAATCTCATACCCGCGTTCGTTGAGCAACTCCACCAGTTCGTCATCGGTCAAGGGGTTGGTTTTGTCTTCCGAGTTGACTAATTCGGTGAGAATCGTCTTAATCTCACGGGTGGAGATCTCTTTACCTTGGTTATTTTTTATGCCTTCTGAGAAGAAATGTTTGAGAGGGAAGATACCAAACTGCGTCTGCACATATTTGGAGTTACTTACGCGTGAGATGGTACTGACATCGTAACCGGTCTCGTCGGCAATGTCTTGCAGTATCATTGGCTTAAGACAACTGTCATCGCCTTCGTAGAAGAACTCTTGCTGCCGTTTCACAATCGCTTTCATCGTGTGCGAAAGAGTCTCATTGCGTTGTCGGATAGCGTCTATAAACCCTTGCGCAGAATCTAACCGTTGTTTGATGAATCGAACGGTTTCTTTGATGTGTGGGGAGTTATTGCCCTTAGCCGTATATTCGTTTAGCATCGACTGATAATCCTTGCTTACGTGCAGCTCGGGTATATCACCTGTATTGAGGATAACCACCAATTCCCCATCGCGATTCTCTACCGTAAAATCGGGAATAATCGTTGATTTCTGGTTCTCATAGACAGAGCCGACAAACCCGTTTGCCGGTTTCTGATTGAGGTGTAAGACCTCGTCCATTGCGTCTTTGAGTTCGTCATCGGAAATCTCAAGTTTCTCTTTGATCTTCTCGAAATGCCGCTTGCCAAAGTCCTCAAAGCAATATTCTAATATCCGCGTGGCATTATCAATGGCAGGCGTTAAAGGTTTCTGCTTGAGTTGGTTAATCAGACACTCGCGCAGGTCGTATGCTGCTATCCCCGCCGGTTCAAAACATTTGATGATATCTACAATCTGCTTCATCTGCTCATCACTGACCGAGATGTTCTCTTGGAAAGCGAGGTCATCCACAAGCTGTTCGGTGGTGCGACGCAGATAGCCGTCATCGTCAATGTTCCCTAACACCCATTTGGCAATGTGCCGTTCGGGTTTGGTGAGGTGAGTGAGATAGACTTGCGACTTGAGGTGCTCTAAAAGAGTGCTGCCACTAATCACAACGGACTCACGTTGATCGTCATCCGGACTATAGTTAGAGGCTCCGGCATAGGTCGGCATCTCATCGTCGTTGACATAATCATCGTAGTTGAAGTCCTCGTTCTGTAAGGGATTGCGATAGTCGTCTATCTCGTTCTCGTTTTCCCAATCCTCTTTGACTTCTTGTAACTCAGGCGCTTCTCCTTCTTCAAGAGCAGGGTTCTCTTGCAGTTCCTCATTGATGCGCTGTTGCAACTCCACGGAAGGGAGTTCCAACATCTTCACCATCTGGATCTGCGCCGGCGATAACCGAGCGAGTAACTTCTGTTCTTGTTGTAGCGTTAATGCCATAGTTCAATTCTTAGCCACAAGGGCACGATTATTTCATCAATTCATCATTTATCAATTCATCATTGTTAACGCTGTCTTGACGGCGTTAACGATATATTCGAGTTGTTCCTCATCCAATTCGGTGTGCATCGGTAACGAGAGTACGGTAGCACTTAGTTTCTCGGCTACGGGGAAGTCCCCTTGCTTGTATCGAGGGTCTTGGTAAGCTTTTTGTAAATGCAATGGGATAGGGTAGTAAATCATGGAAGGAACCTCTTTGGCTGCCAATGCTTCTTTCAGGGCATCGCGTTGACCATTGGTGATACGAAGGGTGTATTGGTGGAACACGTGCGTCGATTGTTCACTGCGTCCGGGAATACGGATACCCGCTATATCTTTGAAAGCCTCATCGTAGTACGCAGCCGCGCGTTGACGAGCCTCAATAAACTCATCTAAATGAGGAAGTTTGGCATCTAACACAGCCGCTTGGATACTATCCAGACGCGAGTTGACACCGATACTGTCGTGGTGATAACGTATTTCCATTCCATGGTTGGCAATGACTTGTATTTTCTTTGCGAGGGCATCGTCATTGGTGAACAATGCACCGCCATCGCCATAGCAACCTAAGTTCTTCGACGGGAAGAAAGATGTACAACCAATCTCACCCATCGTTCCGGCTTGCAGTACGTGTCCATCGGAGAAGGTGTATTTGGCACCAATCGCTTGGCAAGCGTCTTCTACTACATAGAGGTGGTGCTCTTTTGCTAAAGCGAGGATAGCCTCCATGTTGGCACATTGACCGAACAGGTGTACGGGCACAATGGCTTTGGTCTTGGGGGTAATAGCTTTCTTGATGGCTTCTACGGAGATGTTCATCGTCTCTTCGTCCACATCCACGACCACGGGAGTGAGTCCTAATAAAGCGACCACTTCGGCGGTGGCAATAAACGTGAATGTCGGTGTGATCACCTCATCACCGGGTTGGAGTCCGAGAGCCATCAACGCAATCTGTAAAGCATCGGTGCCATTGCCTACGGGAATAACATGTTTGACACCTGTGTAGGCTTCTAAGTGCTGCTGAAAAGTCGTTACTTGAGGACCTTTCACGAAGGTAGCATCGTCAATGACTTGTTGTATACCGTTATCAATTTCGTTTTTTAGGCGGAGGTACTGGCGTTGCAGGTCCACCATTTGGATTTTTTTCATAATCTATTGTTGTTCAAGTAAATATTCAACTTGGGAGGGTGTGACACGCATAGAGGTAATCGCTTGATTGTGTTTTTTTACGAATACGGGCAAGTGGTTGAGCATCTTGTCCGGAATAACGCAATAAACCTCTAAATCGTTTTCCGTCACTTTGGTAAAATGGCGCATAGCGCAGCGAACAACGACCGTCACTTCGGAGGGGAAGAACCTCGCGTTCGTTCCTTCGGGAAGATTGACGGCTTGAAGAGGAAGACGGAACACTTTCTCTGTAAATCGTTCAGCGATAGCGCGTACCGATACGCTATCTTTGGTGGCTCGAATCGAGGCGGGAATAGTTAAAGGCACTGCCATTGTAACGGTGTCTTTGAGACTCGAGTGAGCGAAGAATGCCGTCACTTCTTGAATGGAATCCAGGTCGGAAGGCGTGCCTACAATCGTCACTTGTTGGATGTCTAATTGAGGCTTTCCTACGATTTGGTACTCGCTTGCGGGTTGAATGTCCGTTATCAAGCGTATCGGAACGACTTTTTGCGCCAAGTGGTAATAAGAGGTACGAATCGTGCTGGGGGAGATAGCCAACAGTTTACTGGTACCTTGTAGGATACTGGTGACACTGCTACGTAACTTCTCCTCAGATACAATCACTTCTCCAATAGAATCGTCCAATATAGGGGCAAGGTTTAAGGTGATGACGGGTTGCTCTTTGAAATATGTCTTCAGACGCTGACCGGCATCGCGCACCTCTACTGTGATAGAGTGAGGCAAACTATCCTTGACGGCAATTGATGCAGAGATACCGGTGTATTTGACCTGTACCTCTACATTTTCCGTTCTAACGGAGGTCATCGCGTGGATATACCAAAGGATGGTAGCCAATGCGATGAACCCAAGGAAAATAACTCCCTCTTTCCAGTTAAGTTTCATTACTTTTTCTCCTCTTTAGGAGCTTGTTGAGCATCGTCTGCGGAAGCATAAACGCTGCCTTTGTCAATCTTAATGACAACATCCTTGGCAATCTCAATGAGGAAAGCGGCGTCTTGAACGTCTTTGATGATACCGTAGATACCACCGGCGGAAACAACTTTATCCCCTTTCTTCATGGCTTCACGCTGTTTTTGCAACTCTTTCTGTTTCTTCGTTTGAGGACGAATCATAAAGAAATAGAAAACAACGAAGATGAGGATCATCATAACCCAGAAACCCCAACCGCCACCTTGGGCTGCCGTACCGGCTGCGTCTTGTAAGAAAATTAAGTTTAGCATAATAAATGAATTTAATGTGTTAATAATAAATATATAAATGTATAAATTTCTAAATTTAGTCTTTTAGACTAACTGCTTTAAGTAGTTTGTTTTCTCGTTTTAACTCGGATAGTATCTCGTTGAGAATACCGTTGATAAAAATATGGCTCTTCTCCGATGAATACTCTTTGGCAAGCTCTATATACTCGTTAAACGACACTTCCAACGCAATCTCGGGGAAGTTCAAGATCTCTGCTAACGCGGTCTCTAAGATGATACGATCCATATAGGCAATACGTGAAGCGTCCCAGTTCTTCAAATGCCCGTCAATCATCTGCTCGTACTCCTCGTGGTGCTCCAATGCTGCGGATAATAACTGCTTCGCAAAATCCAATTCGCTCTCATTCTCAAACATTGGCAAGAGGGGTTGGTCGGCTCCATTCTCTGCATCAAAACGTTTCAATGTCTTGATGACGAAACTAATCACCCAGTCCGCATCGGTAGCCCAGTTCGTTCGGTCAAGCGCAATCTCCATCTCCTCTAACGCTGTATAGAACTCCTCGTTGTTCAGTAGGAACTCCGCGTAGATCTTACGCCATAACCGTTTAGCATCCTCGTAACCGGGAGCTTCCAATTGCATAAACTCCTTATAGAAAGGAGCTTCCACTAACTGTTTATAAACGCCAGCAATGAAAGGTGCTCCTGCGTCCCAAGTTAGTTTATTCTCCTCTAAATATGCGCGTAACGCGCGCAGGGAGAAGACTTGCTGCGACACTGCGTTGTCTATAAACCTACGATTAGGTGTGTAGATCCGGTGCGTAACGCGGGCGCGGGAGAGTGCGTCCGCCAACTGCTCGTCTGCATAACGAGACAACTCGTCCATAAACGAAAACAGCAGCATATACAAACTGTAAGAATCGGAAAAACTGTTGACTAACTCTTTCTTTGCCGTGAGGGGAGTCTTGTCCCCATCTTTGTAATAAGCAAAGAGCGTTTGAATGATTCGGGTGCGTACAATGGTTCGACTTATCATAACAATTTACAAAATAACGCGGCAAAATTACAAAAAAATCTTGATATATGCAATACTTTGCCCTATTATTTTGAAAAAAATAAGAATATATTTGCATATTTTAAAAAAAATGCGTACCTTTGCAGCGGTTTTTAAAAATAACTACAATTATGGAAGAGCGTAATTTTGAAGAAAGACAGGAGCCCGAAATCGTTTATTCTCGTTCGGTAAAGGCAGGTAAACGTATCTATTATTTGGATGTTAAGAAGGCTCGTAATGAGGATTTGTATCTGTGTATCACAGAGAGTAAGAAACACATGGGCCCGGATGCCACAATGCCTTCGTTTGAGAAGCATAAGGTGTTCCTGTACAAGGAGGATTTTGCTCACTTTGTTGATGGACTGCAAGATGTGATTAACTATGTTAAGGGGCAGGTTGGTGAGATCGCTGAACGCGAAGAGTGGACACCGAGAGATGCCGAAGCGGCTCCCGCAGATGCAGCGGAAGAGGAGAAACCTCACAGAGGTTTTTTATCCAAACTGATTAAGTAAATCCTATTGTAGTGCTGCGATAGCATCTACAATCTTTCGAGCGACCTCCGGTTTAGATAATAACGGGAGGTCGTTTTTTGTACCCGTACCGATAAGACTCACCTTGTTCGTGTCGCATCCGAACCCTGCACCGGCATCTTTTAACGAATTAAGCACGATAAGATCAAAGTGCTTGTTCTCTAATTTCTTTTGGGCATTCACCGCCTCGTTTTGTGTCTCTAACGCAAAGCCAATCAGCCGTTGCTGTTCCGTCTTTTGTAAACCTAACGTAGCCGCTATATCTTCGGTCGTAGTGAGACGAAGAGAGAGTTCGGTTTGTCCTGCTTGTTTCTTAATCTTTTGATCCGCTACTTCAATAGGCGTAAAGTCTGCAACGGCGGCACACAAGATACCTATATCTTGCTTTGCCCAAGTTTGTTTAGCAGCGGCTGCCATCTCGGCAGCAGTGGTTACGGGGATTATCTTTGCTGCGGTGCCGGCAGTAAGAGGAACTGAACACGGTCCGGTCACCAACGTCACGTTCGCTCCGCGACGGGTACACTCTTTGGCGAGCGCATAACCCATCTTTCCTGTCGAATGGTTCGAGATATACCGAACGGGATCAATCGCTTCCTGTGTCGGACCTGCGGTGATAAGAATGTTCTTACCTAACAAATCTTTCTCGTATAAGGCGGCTATCACCGCTTCTTCTAATACGTCAATCTCTTGCATCCGACCTTTACCCTCCGTCCCACAAGCTAGGAACCCTTCTGCGCAGTCGAGCATCGTGACGTTCGGGAACTCGGCTAAGGTCTGCATCGCGTGTTGGGTGGCGGGATTGAGGTACATCTTGTCATTCATCGCAGGGGCGATGATGACGGTTTTCTTCGCTACCGTAGCTGCGAATGTTGTTGTGAGAGCATCGTCGGCGATACCGGCGGACATCTTCCCTAACACATTGGCGGTGGCGGGAGCAATAAGCATCACGTCCGCCCAATCGGGTAGGGAGATGTGTTCGGTAGAGTGTTCATTGATAGCTGCAAACACATCGCTATAGACACGAGCATTGGTAAGGGTCTGCAAGGTGAGTTCCGTCACGAATTGTAACGCGTTCTTCGTTGTCGTCACGCGCACTTGCGCGCCTTGTTTAACAAAGGCGCGTATCAGTTCGGGAATCTTATACGCTGCAATCCCACCACTAATGCCTATCAATATGTGTTTGCCGTTAATCACTTCAGCGCTTCGTCTTTGGAACCTACATTATAAATGAGTTGGTTGTCAATGAACTCTTGCGTAGCAATCAATGTGGGCTTTGGAATAACCTCGTAACTGCGGGAGATCTCAATCTGCTCGCGGTTCTCAAACGATTCATCTAAAGCATCTTGCGGGGTCGAGAAGTCCTGTAACTTAGAGTCTAACTCGCGCTTGAGCGAAGTAGCAATCTGATTGGAACGTTTGCCAATGATAGCTACCGTTTCATAAACGTTACCCACTTTCTCCGTCAATTGATTCATGTCTCGTGTTAAAGTGCTCTTAGGCGCTTTCGTTTTTTTGTAATCCATAATGATATAAATATTTTGAAATTAGTTTCTCGTAATCTTGTTTATCTCTTTATTGATGCGGTCTGCTTCCTTGCGGTGCTTGCTATTCGGATATTCCGTGATGAAGTTGTAATACTCGTCTTCCGTATCTCTTGCTCGCTCCAGTTTCTTTTCCTCAAAACTGAGCAACATCTGCTGATACTTGGCTTGCAAGATGATCCAACTCAACTCCTCTTGATACGAGTTACTGGGATAGTTCTTCAGCGTGTTACGAGCCACAATCTCCGCACTCAAATAGTTGTTCCCTAAGTACGTACCCAGGTTATAATACAACCTCGCACTCAACAACTCTTTGTACGCTAACTTATCATACAACTCGCTCATCTCCTCATAAGCCTGACTGGCATACGGACTCTCGGGATAGATATCTACAAACTCCCCGAATAACTCAATGGCTTTCTTGGTCGTTTCTTGGTCTAACCGCGCATCCGGAGCGTCTAAGTAATAACAATGCCCCTCTTGGAATCGAGCCTCCGTGATATATTTACCCTTTGGGTAATTGCGCACGTAAGCTTGGTAATATTCGCTGGCGGTGGAGTAGGATTTCTGTCCTAGATAGCAACGCGCTAAGTAACATAGCACATCCTCGCTGCGCTCCGTACCTTTATAGTAAATAGATACGTCGTCCAGCAACTGTTGAGCCTTCACATATTCTTGCCGATTGAAGTATTCCAAGGCTTTCTGGAACTTAAAATCCGGATCCTTGGACTTCATTATCGCTTGGTATTCGCCACAACCGACAAACACCAAACTCAGCAGCCATAATATGAACGCTTTCTTCGTCATTGTGCAACGCAACTTCCTTGAATCCAATGTACCCAACCACTCGAAGTGATGACTTGGGTCTCGCCGTTCTTACTGATAATCAGGTAGCACTCGCTATTGGAGTCCTCTTCTATCATCTTCAATGCTGCGTCAGCACCCAGAACCATACAAGCCGTTGCTAAGGCATCTGCACGCATACAACTCTTAGCGATTACCGTTGCGCCTAACAGGCTGTGATTCACCGGATAACCTGTACGCGGGTCAATGGTGTGACTGCGACGCTCTTGGCCTGCATAGTAGAACTGACGATAGTTACCGGACGAAGCCATGCAAAGGTCGTTGGTAGCGATGATCTCTTGTACCTCTTGAATCGCTCCTGTCGGGTCGTCAATAGGCTTAGAGATACCGATCTTCCAAGGCTCTGCTTTCTGGTTCACACCCTTTGCTACAACTTCTCCGCCTATATCAACGAGGTAGTTCTTGCAACCTTTTTGACGAAGTAACTCGGCTACACCATCGCAACCTAAACCTTTGGCAATAGCACTGGGATTGATGGTCAAACGAGGATCACGTTTGTAGATGTGGTGATCGGTCAGCGTCACATTCAAAAAGCCGGTAATCTGCATCAAGCTATCCAATGTCTCTTGACTGACTTGATGACTCTTTAGGTACTCCGCGTCCTTGTCTTTGCCGAATCCCCAAATATCAATCAGCGGAGCGCAGGTGATATCGAACCCGCCTTGGCTCATACAACTCACTTCGTAAGCCGTCTCGTACATCTTCTCAAAGAGCGAGTCGGTCTCTACATCCTCGTTACGGTTGATTTTACTAACAATCGAACTATCGTTGAAGAAACTGAGCGACGCATCGTAACGGTTCAGACACGCCTGTATTTCCGGCTCTAAATTACGGGTGGCTTGGTAACGGATGTTATAATAGGTACCGAATACGCGCCCTTCGTTGATGAAATAGCGCTCTTTCTGGCAACTCATCAACACCATTGCCATCACGCATATCCATAGTAAATGTTTCCTCATATCGTGTTGTGTTTTTTTAGTATTATTGTTTCACTTTCACTTTCACTTTCACTTTCACTCTCACTTTAGAACCAAATTCCTAAACCGATGCACCCATTCAGCTGTTGCACGCCGATTTTCTCGTCGCCGGCAGCGTTGATGTAAGCATTCTCTTTGTTGATACCCGTTGGGTTCATCATTCCTTGTGCGTAAAGGTCGAGGCTGCAAGCGTCAAACTCCCACTCTTTGTCTAATCTTAGACTCAGACATGTTACGGCGAACTTATCGTTGTAATAGAGCTCGCTACCCCAAGGCACCATCCCAATGAAGCCTCCGAGAGTGAGACCATAATCTTCAAACTCGTGGTTATAGCCTAACTCAATATAAGAGGAATAGTTACGATGGATATTGATGAGGTTGTCATCGTCATCGTAAACATACTTGAAGTCATGACCGCTGATGGTGACATTCCAGTTGAGGTATAAACCGCATAAACCTAATGTGCTGAAGTCATAACCAAAACTTAACTCTGTGGTCGAAGTGTTATTATCAAAGTTCTCGTCTCCACTCAATGCCCATTCTTTCCATTGTTTCATGTCGTAACCCGAGAAGAAATTACTTCCGCCGAAATAATAGTAATGCGTGAAACCTAATGTCACACCATAGATGTTCACGGTTCCTAACACATCTACTTCCGGTACGAAATATGTGGCCTCTTTCTGGAACTTCCAATCGGAGGCTCCGAGGTTAGCCCACGCCCCAAAACGGAACGAAGTATGTTCGCTGTCCCATCCTACATCCACGGTCGGTTGCGCACTCAGTCCGCCGAGGTATTGTCCGCGCCAAAGATAAGCGCTAACTACGTCCAAACCTGCATCGTAGGCAAAACTCATCACTTTTTCTTCTTCTTGTGTCGCAACAGTCGTTTCCTCTTGCGCCATCAAGGCTGCCGAGCAGCCTAACATCACTACTAACAAAATCTTTTTCATATCAATTAACAATTATTTAAAGTTGATTCTCACTCCGGCATCAAACATCAACCCATCGGCACTCAATCCTTGTCCTTGTCTCTGCTCATAACTTATCATCCATGGGTTCGTCATGATGGCTGCAAACACATTCACATCCATAAACGATTTCACTTTCCACGCCTTTGTGAGTGTCATACTGATGTTGTTTACCGCAAAATCGCCATTGTAGCCGGTATATAAACTCTTCCACGGAGTAAATCCCACACGAGCAGCTAATGTCAAGTCCCAAGGTATCGCGAAGTCGTAACCTAACTCAAAATACGTAGAGTACGCTCTTACTTTCTCGCCTTCGTCATTGAAATAATGGTCTTTTAGGCAAGGACGAGTAGCGATGAACAGACTCAGTGGCAGTTTGCTGCTTACCGTATATTTCAATCGAACTTCACCGGAGGCGTTTTCAACACCATTGAAATGATCAATGTAAATGAAATACGCATTCACTCCCCAACGATTGAAACCGATAGACAAATCTATCTCCGGCAAGAACTCGTTTAACTGCCAATCCGTAGCGCCTAAACTCCACCAAGCATCGACATAAGCGCCACCGTAACCTACCGTTGCGTCACCTTGATGACAGAGACCACCTACGCGCAGTCCGCGCCAGATGTAATTAGCGTGAGCCTCTAAGTTCACACCCCAAGTGAAACCGACTTTCTTTGGATAGTCGTCTAACCATTTACTACGTGTGCTCGTACTATCTTGCGCATGTACGTGCGCACTGGCGATAAACAATACTGCGGTGCAGAACACCACAGTGAAAACGCTACGTTTCATTCTTTATTTCTGCGGACTATAGTCCATTCTTAACTGTCCAAGCTATACGCAGAGCAACCTCTAAGATACGTGTATCGTCTAAGGTCACAATCCCACCATCAGGACCCGGATCAAGGTGGTAGCCTTTTTGGGCGGTGCCATTAAAAATACCTCTTACTTCCTCGGATGCAATGCCTAATTCCGTGGCAATAGCATCCATTGACCCGTGTGGGAGAGCGTCTTTCACCTCTCTTAATTTGTTAAATGTTGTACGTACCATTATTGCATTTACAATTTAATTATTTACCATTTACCAATCACAAATCACCAATTACCATTTCAAAAATGGCATTTCTACGAATTTGGCTGCAAAATTACTAAAAAAAAATGATATATGCAAATAAAAAATACTTTTTATTAGATTTTCTTTTAGATTTTCAGTTAGATTTCTGAGCCGAAGGCGAAATCCCCCTAATTGCTCAATTGATTTTTTACTAATTTCCTTACGATAGATTTTCTTAGCGTCGCGAAATTGGACATCAAAATGGACATGTCCATTTCGAAAGTGCCACAAGTGTGCCAATGGCACAGTGGCATACTGATATAATTAACTGACGGATAGTGATTTACGCAAGAGTGCCAAAGTGCCAATGGCACACTTGTATGTGTAAACAAAATTAGGAAAAAGTCAATGTTTTTAGGAAAAAACCGAGAGGATATTGAGAGGTGATGGACGGTTAGAGGTCGGGTAGGGGTCTTGCATAGGCCTTAAAAGTTGTGGAGATGTTGTGACTATGTTGTGACAATGTTGTGACGACGAAGGCAAATGGGTTCGCCCGCTGACGCATCAATGACATTGAGGGCGGACTACTGAAGATGGCAAAAGACTTTTGCCAAGAAGGGACAGGATACTCAAGACCGAGATTAGAAAATCTCGGGAAAGGAGACATCGTTACAGGACCTACATTCAATGTGGAGGGAAAAACATAACAAACAAGGTAGAGGCGGAGATTGAATTTCTATGGACATAGTATGGACTACTATCGTTCTACTACCGATGTTAGAGCACGATGTGTGGTGCCCACAAACAACCATCACAACCCAAAGGCTGCGATGGGAGAGGAAAATTAGTGAAATAAAAAGGCGAAACGAGAGCGAGATATTTTACAGGCAACAACACAAAGAGAGTGTGCCTATTATGACACACCCTCTTTTGGGATAGAGCAGATAAAACTTCCGCTTAAATTTATAGATAGTGACTTCAAACACTACGTTGCGGGGCATGAGCTTTACTTTGAGAGTCGCCGGAACCTCCACCGCTTACACCTAAACAAATCATTGTGCCACTTTGCAAAGCTATACATTCCGTATTGGGATTGATATATGATTTTTTCATTGTTGTACTCCTTTCTTATTGAACGGTTGCACCATTCATGTTATATTTAACTCCTTTGTTTACTATTACTACGCGACCTTGCTCTAACAATTTGCGTACCTCTTGACCACTAACCGCCGGTGACAAATCCGTTGGCGTTTGACGGCTACCAAAAGCAGCACGCATACCTGCACGATAAGGTGCGCTTGCAGGGTCCGTGTTGACTTTGAAGTAAGCACGGAAACCTTTCATGAACGTACCATCATTAATAGGCCAGTAGAGCGTGTTATTTGCACCTAAGAACAGGTAATCCTGATCCTCGTATGGCAATTGGTACGGAGCCAAGATACCTTGGTAAGCCAAGTCGCCGCTTTCGGCAGTAGCCGATGTCTTCGTAACAATGACCCCATTGAACGTAAGCTGCATGAGGTTGTCACCTTCCTCGAAGGAGATGAGGTAAGCCTTACCGGCTTCAATTGTGGTTGCGTTCTCCACTTCAATCACGATAGAGCGGCTTGCGCCGGAACCTTGAACGGTAGCAGATTGGAACTGTTTGAGTTCTTTGTAGTCACCAAAGGTCTCTGTTATCTGATCTGCTGACATATCAAACGGCAAGCAGAGGGTGTTGTAGTATCCGTCCTTGTAGATGGTGCGGTTGATGGTGAGGTTGATGGGCTTGCCTCCATCACACTCTTGTTTCCAAGTAGAGAGGGCGGTATTAACTTCGTTTTGAGCCTCGTTCAAGGTCTTACCGGAACCGTCA
>JAZQOG010000019.1:0-28273 GCA_045627765.1 Paludibacteraceae bacterium
GGGCCAACTCATCGGCTGTGCTGCTTCCTGATAAATACTCTTGAGCGATACTGATACGCTCCTCTAATGTAAATAAACTTTTTAATCCTCTTTGATACATTTTGTAGACTTTTTAGTGTCTACTTATTTCAGGATAAGACAGAAGGGTACATATACCCTAATATACACACATACGCGGGTGGGGATATATAAGTATGTACACCATCACCACCTATACCCTATATGGGAGAGAAGATTTGGAATAAAATTGCAGAAAAATTTGCACATGTCAAAAAATTGTAGTATCTTTGCACTCGATTTCAAAAAATGCGTATTAGTACACAAATTGTAAATGCAGTTGTTCTATGGAGGTTTTAAGAGGTAAATATGTCGGCCAATTGTGGGAAAGAAGACACAATGGCTTAGTAAAAATCATCACCGGAGTAAGAAGGTGTGGGAAATCATACCTGCTTTTCAAATTATTTCGGCAACGATTAGTAAGTGAAGGCATTTCTTCTGACCATATTATAAGCATAGCGTTAGATGACTTTGTTAATGAGCCTTATTTGGATCCTCATCGGCTATATAATTATGTGAAAGAGCAGATAAAGGATACGAATATGTATTATGTGCTCTTGGACGAAATACAATTAGTGCCTCAGTTTGAAAGTGTATTGAATGGTTTTCTTCATATAGAAAATGTAGATGTATATGTTACCGGTAGCAATAGTCGATTTTTAAGTTCCGATATTATTACCGAATTTCGTGGACGAGGCGATGAATTGAGGGTATATCCTCTCTCGTTTGCTGAGTTTTATTCGGTGTATTCGGAATCCGTAGAACAAGCATGGAAAGAATATTGCCTTTATGGAGGTATGCCGGGATTATTAACTATGGAGAGCGATGAACGCAAAGCTGAATATCTCAAACAGTTATTTGAAAAATCCTATTTCTCCGATATTGTTAATCGTCATAACTTACGAGGTAATGAAGAAATAGGAGAACTAGTTAATATATTGGCCTCTTCCATCGGTTCTTTAACGAATTCATTAACACTAACCAATACCTTTAATTCTGTAAAGCATTTATCCATTTCCCATCCTACAGTAGGTGCTTACATTCAATATCTACAAGATGCGTTTCTGATTACTCAAGCCAAACGTTATGATGTAAGAGGGAAAAAATATATCGCAACACCATCAAAGTACTACTTTGTAGATGCCGGTTTGCGCAATGCTCGTTTAGATTTTCGCCAACGAGATTATGGATTTGTAATGGAAAATATTTTATACAATGAGTTATGTCAACGGGGTTGGAATGTTGATGTTGGAATGGTTGAGTATAATTGTAAAGAAGACGGTAAATCGGTTCGTAAGCAATTAGAGGTGGATTTTGTTAGTAATAAAGGGAGCCGACGCTATTATATTCAATCAGCCTATGCAATGGATTCGGAGGATAAATATTTACAAGAAACCAAGTCTTTTAAATATATTGATGATTCGTTTCAGCGAGTGCTTATTCAAAAAGAAGATGTGAAACCATTTTATGATGATAATGGCATCCTGCATATCGGATTGTTTGACTTCCTACTCAATCCTAATTCGTTGGAGATATAAAAAGAGCTATCATACGAACAGATAATTTACCCGTCACAGCCATCTTCACCGAATAAAGTAACATACCACTAACATAGCACCCACATAGCACCATAGCCTAAGCGTGGGATTTACAAGGAGTTACCAAAACCCGATAAAAACCCGAAATTAGACCTGCGGGGGCTCTATTTTATCCCAACAAATGAGGAATAGTTATTTGGAGTAATTACCTCAAACGAAGCATTCGGATAAGTATCGACAAATGGTTTGGGGGCACGAGGCATTGAAGAAAATCTACAAATTTAGACTGTAAATGTATAATATAATGCAAAAATAACTTTTGTAAAAGTGATTTCGCACACAAGACAGGCGGAGATGGCTATCGACACCCCCTCGGTGAGAGAGGCAAAATGCGTCAAAATGGAGAAAAATGCGGTTAAAATGAATTTTTCTTCAAAATAATTTGCATAATTCAAAGATTTTTTGTAACTTTGCACCCAGTTTTTCGAAGTGTCGAAAACAAAATGGAGAAATTACTATAATCTCTCACAGATTCCACAGATTTCACCGATTGACATTTAATTTATTATTCCTTTTTATTTTCTTATTGTCTAGCCGAGCAAGCTCTCCTATCCAATAACAAAACTAAAAAGTAAAAGGAAGGCTCACTTACAGTTCACCTTCCACACCGCACAAAAAAGCGGTGTAATAATAAATTATCAAAGGATATATTACACAGAAAGTTAGGTAGCAGGGGAGATGTAATAATAAATTATTGAGAAGAAATTACACAAAATCCGCGAGGCGAAGGCGGAGAGGCGGAGCGGTTAGAGGACGGAGCAGAGCTCCTATAGGACGGCGCAAGCGCCTACTGGTTAGAGGCAGAGGGGTTCTGTGGAATAAAACCGCTAATAAGCCCTTATTGTGGATGCGGAACGCAGACACGACGGGCGAACGAAGTGAAACAAAGTGAGACCGTACCTACTATTGATTTATTTGGAGGATGGGAGTTTACTCACAATCCAAAAATAAAGAAATAGGAGAAATAATAAAAGATAATCAGTGTAATCTGTGAAATCTGTGAGAGATAAAAAAGTAGTTATATAGTGTGAAACTTATTGAACAAAAATATAAAAAACTATGATTGAAGAAAACCGCGACAGGATTTTGCCTGTAAAGATTGAAGAGGAAATGAAGTCCTCCTACATCGACTACTCGATGTCCGTCATCGTCAGCCGTGCGCTGCCCGATGTGCGAGATGGCTTCAAACCCGTACACAGAAGGGTACTCTTCGGAATGAACGAGTTAGGTAACACCAGCGACAAACCCACTAAGAAAAGTGCCCGTATCGTCGGTGAGGTTATGGGTAAATATCACCCACATGGTGATAGCAGTATCTACGGTACACTTGTCCGTATGGCACAGCCGTGGGCAATGCGTTATTGCTTAGTAGATGGTCAAGGAAACTTCGGTTCCGTCGATGGTGATAGCCCCGCTGCTATGCGTTATACCGAGGCACGCCTTAGCAAACTGGCGGAGGAGATGCTTCGCGACATCGAGAAAGATACGGTGGATATGAACCTCAACTTCGATGACACCTTGCGCGAGCCGACCGTCTTACCTTGCCGTTTCCCGAACCTCCTCGTCAATGGTGCCACCGGTATCGCCGTTGGTATGGCAACGAACATGCCAACCCATAACTTAGGCGAAGTGATCGATGGCTGCGTAGCATACGTCAAGAACCAGATCGCTAAGAGCGAGAATCCTGAGACAGAGGATATCACCGTAGCCGAGTTGATGGAGTATATCAAAGCTCCTGACTTCCCCACAGGTGGTACGATCTATGGCTACCAAGGCGTGCGCGATGCGTACGAGACAGGTAAAGGTCGTATCGTTATCCGTTCCAATGCCGACATTGAGGCGGAGGATAATGGACGCGAGCACATCGTGATTACCGAACTGCCGTACGGCGTAGTGAAAGCCGACCTTGTCAAGGATATCGCAAACTTAGTGAGCGAGAAGAAAATCGAAGGTATATCCGATATCTCCGACCAGTCGAAACGCGATATTCGTATTATCATTGAAATCAAACGCGACGCGAACGCGCAAGTCGTTCTCAATAAGTTATACAAATATACGGCATTGCAGTCCAGCTTCAGCGTGAACAGTATCGCACTGGTGAAAGGTCGCCCGATGCTGTTGAACCTCAAGGACTTGATTGCTAACTTCATTGAGCACCGCATGGACGTGGTTACTCGTCGTACCCGCTTCGAACTGCGCAAAGCGGAAGAGAGAGCCCATATCTTAGAGGGCTTGATTATTGCGGTCGATAACATCGACGAGGTGATTAAGATTATCAAAGCTTCTCGTACTCCGGCCGATGCACAAGCGAATTTAGAGAAACGCTTTGACTTGGATAACCTGCAGTCAAAGGCTATCGTGGATATGCGTCTGAGCCAACTGACGGGTCTGAGGATTGACGAGTTGAAAGCCGAATATGCAGAGATAGAGAAACTCATTTCTCACCTCAACGAACTGCTTGCCAGCGAGGTGATGCGCTTCGAGCTTATCAACACCGAACTGATGGAGATTAAGGATAAATATGCGGACGAGCGTCGCACGCAAATCGTGAAGATGGCTACCGAGTTCAATCCGGAAGATATGTACGCCGACGATGACATGGTGATCACCATCTCGCACTTAGGCTACGTCAAACGTACTCCGTTGACGGAGTTCCGTCAGCAAGGTCGTGGCGGTATCGGTAGTAAGGCTTCGAGCAGTCGCGATGAGGACTTCATCGAGTATGTTCACCAAGCCTCGATGCACTCCACGATGATGTTCTTCACCGAGCGCGGTCGCCTCTATTGGATTAAGGTCTATGACCTGCCGGAAGGCAATCGCCAGTCGAAGGGTCGTGCTATCCAAAACATCATCAACCTCGAGAAAGGCGATGCTGTACGCGCGTTCATCAACGTGAAAGGTCTGAACGATCCCGAATATGTGAATAACCACTACCTGATCTTCGCTACGAAGAACGGTCTGATGAAGAAGACCACCTTAGAGGCTTATTCTCGTCCTCGCGCAAATGGTATCAACGCCGTTGGTCTGCGTGATGGTGACGAGCTGATTGCGGTTACCTTAACCGACGGTCAAAGCGAGATGCTGATTGCTTCGTACAACGGTAAAGTCGTTCGTTTCAACGAGAGTGGGGTACGTCCTATGGGTCGTAACGCTACCGGTGTGAAAGCGATCACGTTAGACGAAGATGGACAAGATCACGCAATTGGCATGATTTGTGTAGAGAAGAATACAGACAAGACCGTTCTCGTTATCTCCGACAAGGGCTTTGGTAAGCGTACGATGCTCGATGACGAAGAGGGCGAACCGATCTATCGTATCACGAATCGTGGCGGTAAGGGCGTGAAGACAATGAACCTCACCGATAAGACGGGTCCGTTAGTAGGCTTACACGCTGTCACCGATGACGAAGACTTGATGCTCATTACCAAGAGCGGCACCGCCATCCGTATGGATATATCCACCATCCGCGTGATGGGACGCGCTACCCAAGGTGTCAAACTCATCGAACTCCAGAAACGTAACGATACCCTGATGTTCGGGTGCATCGTTCCGAAGGAAGAAGAGAGTGAAAGTGACGCCCTACGGGCTAGTGAAAGTGAAAGTGAAAGTGACGCCCTGCGGGCTAGTGAAAGTGAAAGTGAGAGTGAAAGAAGTTTATAAGTTAAATAAGTTAAAAGTTAACGATTATGAAAAAGACAATTTTTATGGCAGCGTTGGTGCTGATAAGTGCTTGCTGCTACGCTCAAAAAGCAAACGTTAAGAAAGCAAAGAATTTAGTTCTGCAAGAGACTCCCGATTTTGACGCTGCTCGCGCCACGATCGCTCCGGCATTGACCGATGAGGAAACGAAAGGCTTAGCCGAGACTTGGTATGTAGCCGGTTTGATCGGCTACACCCAAAATGAGAAGTTCAACATCGACGCGATGATGAACCAACCCGTAAACGATAACGTGAAAGGGCAAGCTATCATGGAGAGCTTTGACTATTGGGTTAAGGCTGACGAGATCGCGATGACTCCGGTCTATGACAAGAAAGGTAAAGCAAAAGTTGATGAGAAAACGCGTAAGACCATTGCTACGAAGATGTTCGAGTATTACAACAGCAACGACTTCATCAAGTATGGTATCTACCTCAACGAACAAAGGGATTACAAGATGGCTTACGAGGCTTTCATACGTCACCTGACCATCCAAGACCTGCCGATGATGCAAGATCCTAAGATGCAAGAGAAAATGCCGAAGGATACGATCTATGACCAATACAAGTATTATGCTGCTATCTTCGCTATCCAAGCAGAGATGCACGATGAGGCTATCGCCATACTGGAAGAGATGAAGAATGGTGAATATGAGGCAGTGACCGTTAACCAATTCCTTTATCAAGAATATGTAGCGGTGAAGGATACTGCTAAGTTCGTAGCCCAACTCCAAGAGGCTGTTACTCGTTTCCCGAAAGAGCCTTGGTTCTTGCAGAACTTGATTAACTACTACATCTATTCCGGTCAAACGGAGCAAGCTATCCAATACCTTAGCCAAGCTATTGAGCGCGAACCCGAAGTAGCACAATATCGCCTTATCAAAGGAAACATCGAGGCTAATGAAGGTCGTTTCGATGAAGCGATGGTAGAATATGAGGCAGCCCTTAAGGTCGATCCTACGATGGCTGACGCTATGGCAGGTTGCGGTCGTGTATTCTACAACCAAGCCGTTAAAATGAACGAAGACGCCGCTTATATCGCTGATGCGAAAGAATATAAGAAGGCACTGAACGAGATGAACGAGATGTTCAAGAAGTCGTTGCCTTACTTTGAGAAAGCACACGAGATGGATCCTGCTAACCGCGATTATATGATGACGCTTCGCACCCTCTATTATCGCTTCAGCATGGATGCCGAATACGAAAAGATCTCCGCTGAACTCAATCAATAAGATGGGACGAATCCTTGCTATTGATTATGGTAAGAAAAGAACAGGATTAGCCGTTACGGATCCCCTCCGTATAACGGCTAATCCGTTGCTTACTATTCCAACCGCTGAACTGTTGGAATGGTTACGCGCGTATATAAATAAGGAGAAGGTAGATGAGGTGGTCATCGGTCATCCAACACAACTCAACGGACAAGAGTCTGAGTCAATGCAGTATATACGACCTTTTATAGAACGGTTCAAACGCACCTTCCCGGATATGCCGCTCAAGATGTTCGACGAACGGTTTACCTCTACACTCGCCCATCGAGCGATGATTGATGGCGGACTCACCAAAACACAGCGACAAGACAAAGCAATGGTCGATAAAATCGCTGCGTGCATCATCCTTGAAGATTACTTAAGTAGTAAATTGTAAATAATCAAATTGTAAATGATTTTACCGATATACTTATATGGCCAATCGGCCTTACGCAAACAGACAGAGGAGGTTACTCCCGAGAACCTGCCCGATATTAAGACCCTTCTAAGCGACATGCAAGAGACGCTTGATGCCGCCGAAGGATGTGGATTGGCTGCCCCACAGATAGGCAAGAACTTAAGCCTGTTTATCGTCGATGGAAGCCAATTGGGAGAGGATTATCCCGATTGTCTCGATTTCAAACAAGCCTTTATCAATCCCGAGATCTTAGAGGAGAGCAAGGAGACTTCTACGTATTCGGAAGGTTGCCTCTCTCTACCGGGTATCAGCGAGAATGTTGTTCGTCCTCGCACGATTACGATTCGCTACCAAGATGCCGATTTCCAATGGCACGAGGACACCTATACCGATTTTAAGGCACGTATCGTTCTGCACGAGTTCGACCACCTCGAAGGACACGTGTTCACGGACCGTATCTCTCCCATCCGCAAACAGTTTATCCGTACCAAACTGATGAATATCGTGAAGGGAAAAACCGTAGCGAGATACCGCTATAAGCGAAACTAGTGGAAAGTGAAAGTGAAAGTGAAAGTGGAAAGTGAGTGTAGTAACGATTATATTGATTAGTATTGGGTTGGCGATGGATTGTTTTGCCGTAAGCGTAGCGAAGGGATTAGCGGTAGACATACACGAGATATTCGCTAAACGCCAACACCCCTGGCTGATGGCCGTGCTCTTTGGTCTATTCCAAGGACTCATGCCCCTCATCGGTTACTATGCGGGAATATTATTCAGCGATTTCTTTAAACAATATGCCGGTATCATCGCACTCGTATTACTTGGGTTTATTGGAGGGAAGATGATTTGGGAGAGTCTCTCCAAGACCGCTACGCTGACAGACCGCCCTGCGGGCTGGCAGACCGGGGCAGAGCCCCTGCAAGACCGCTCCGCTGTAAGAGAGAGTGATTTTTCGCTGAAGACACTGCTTGTATTGGCAGTAGCGACGAGTATAGATGCCCTCGCGACGGGAGTTATTTTTATCCCGCACCCCGAACGGCTATGGCTTGGAATAAGTATCATCGCGTTAGGCTCGTTTGTGTTCTCGATGGCAGGGTATCTGATTGGCGTGTTTGTAGGTAGTAAATTCAAAGTCAATGTCGAACTCATAGGAGGACTGATTCTCATCGGCATAGGACTCAAGATATTTATAGAAGGCTTATGTTCTTAATTCAAAATACCCTGGTTTCTCTCGATGTATTAGAGAAAGAGTTCTGCTGCAACCTGGACACTTGTCACGGTTGTTGTTGCATTGAGGGCGATGCGGGTGCTCCCCTAACCGATGAGGAAGAACAGCAACTCACAACCGCTTTGCCCATCTTACAAACCGAGATGACCAAAGAGGCACAAGCCGTGGTGGAACAACAAGGCGTGAGTTATTTAGACGAGAGTGGGGAGAAAGTGACCTCTATTGTTAACAATAAGGATTGCGTATTCGCGCGTGTGGATAAGTCGGGTTGGTGTTACTGTATTATCGAGAAAGCGTATAAAGCAGGAAAAATAGGGTTTAACAAACCCCTTTCCTGTCACCTTTATCCCATCCGTTTGACCCACCTTAGCAATGGGCTTACGGGGGTGGAATATCACCGCTGGGATATCTGTCATAGTGCAAGACTATTAGGAAAAAAACTACATATACCCATCTACCAATTCCTCAAAGAACCGCTTATTCGGCGGTTTGGACAAGAGTGGTACGATGAACTTGAATTAACTGCCACAGAGTGGAAAAAACAATGCAATGCGAGATTATAACGATTGGCGATGAACTGCTGATAGGGCAGGTTGTCGATACGAACTCCGCGTGGATGGCGGAGCGTTTGAATGAGGCATCTATCGAACTCAAACAGATCACTTCCGTTCACGATGATGCCGGTCATATTGTGGAAGCCATTGATGCGGCTTTCACGCGTGCAGATATTGTTATGACGACGGGCGGATTAGGTCCTACCAAAGATGATATCACCAAGAATGTGCTGTGCGACTATTTTCACACCTCATTAGTTCCTGACGAGACCGTTCACCAACACATCCTCAACCTCTATAAAGACCGTGTTGATGTGCTCAATAAACTGACCTCAACGCAGTGGCTGGTGCCCCAATCCGCGACTATCTTACCCAATCGCGTGGGGTCGGCACCGATCATGGTCTTCACCAAAGGTGATAAGCTTCTGATTTCAATGCCCGGTGTACCATACGAGATGAAGATCGCCATGACCGAACAGGTAATGCCGTATCTTTCAGCGCAGCGGTCTTTCAGTGAAACGGTCTTTCAGCGCAGCGGTCTTACAGGCGTAGCCGGTCAAACTACAATTACTCATAAGACAGCCCTCATCTATGGTGTGCCGGAGAGTGTGTTGGCGATACGATTAGAGGCGTGGGAAGAGGCATTGCCCAAGACGATGCATCTTGCCTATCTGCCCAAAGATAGAACCGTTCGCCTTCGTCTCAGTGGTTACGATGTAGAACCGACTGAGGTAGAAAAAGAGTTCAATAAGATGCTGGCGATGGTAGGTGACGATGTCGTCTTAACGGAAGATAAGCCGTTGGAGGTGGCATTAGGAGAGATTTTGCGTGCTCGTCATCAAACGATTGCTACCGCAGAGAGTTGTACAGGAGGAAAATTAGCCTCGCTTCTCAATAAGCACTCCGGCTCATCGGATTTCTATTGGGGGAGTGTCGTGGCATACGACAACTCCGTAAAAGCAAAGGTCTTAGGTGTTTCCGAATCAGACCTCCAACAATTTGGTGCTGTTAGCGAACAGGTTGTCCGTGCTATGGCAGAGGGGGTGAAAAGACTCTTAAAAACGGATTATGCGATAGCCACCAGTGGGGTGGCAGGACCGACCGGTGGCACGCCCGATAAACCTGTCGGAACCGTATGGGTGGCGTGGGCAACACCTACAGAAACTTTTGCGGAATGTTTGCATTTAGGATCGCTCAGAGAGCAAATAACAGACCGCGCATGTGCCGCTGCACTAATAAAAATGATAAAATATTTGCATATATCATAAATTTTTTGTATCTTTGCACGATTTTTTATTTACGACTATGACAACTAAAGCAAAAGTGGTGACTTGGATCACCGTAATTATCCTCCTTTTAGCCGCAGGATTTATCTATGTTAAGTGGTGTTTCGTTTATAGCGAAGGTGTGAACGAAGGAGATATCAACTATTTCCAAAAAGAGGGATATATCTTCAAAACGTACGAGGGAAAAATGATTCAGACGGGTTATAACTCTCGCAATGCGAATGCTACTATTCAGTCGAATGAGTTCCGCTTCTCAGTGAAAAACCCGAGAGTGGCTGAGACTATTAACAACTCTTCTTCTCGTCAGATGAAGTTGCACTGGCAACGTTATTTAGGCACTCTTCCTTGGCGCGGGAATAGTCAATATGTGGTTGATTCCGTTTATTCAACCACCCCTGCTACCGCTGCGCCGGCAATAGAACCCGTTCCTGAATTTCCATTAACAGACCAATAAATGGTAAAAGAAAATTTCATACAAACAATCGAGTCTGCCATCGTCCAAAACTGGTCTATGGTGGCATTCTCTGATTATGGTACTTCGGTTAGTCTGAAGTATCAGAACGTGGCGCAGGAGATTGAGCGTATTCATATCTTGCTGGAGCAATGTGGCGTTAAACCCGACGATAAAGTGGCATTGATGGGACGTAACAACAGTTCGTGGGTTACGACTTACCTTGCTATCTTAACCTACGGCGCGATAGTTGTTCCTGTTCTACAGGACTTTAAGCCCAACGATACGCTGCATATCCTCAACCACTCGGAGTCTAAGTTATTCTTTATCACCGATGTCCTTTATGAGACGATGGATATTGACCAGATGGAGTACGTGGAGGCGGTTATCTCGTTAACAACCCGCGAGCCTTTGTCAGTTAAGTCGTCCAAATTCACTGCCGAAGATATCTCTTCTGCGGTCATTGAGCAGTTATTCCAAAAGAAATACCCGGGCGGTATCACACCCGAAAAGATCCATTATGAGAAACGGGATAACTCTTGTACGGCCTCTATCAACTATACTTCGGGTACAACAGGATTTAGTAAGGGCGTGGTGACTCGTCTCAATGCCCTTGCCGGCAATGTGAAGTTCTGTTCGGAGAACCACGTTATCTATCGCGGTAGTCGTCAAGTGGTGTTCTTACCGCTTGCTCACGCCTTTGGATGTGCGTTCGATTTCTTGACCTCTTTCTGTGTGGGTGCTCACGCGTATTTCTTAGGCAAGACACCGTCTCCTCGCGTGTTGTTAGAGGCGTTTAAGGAGGTTAAGCCTACTTGTATCTTTACGGTACCTCTGATTTTGGAGAAGATTTATCAAAAACAGATATTGCCCTTCTTAAACAAGTCGTCGGTTAATTTTGCATTGAAATTACCTCTGATTGACGATGTCTTGTTAGCTAAGATCCGTCAACAACTCATTGACGCTTTCGGCGGGAAGTTCGACGAGATCATTGTGGGCGGTGCTCCGATGAATGCCGATGTGGAAGCGTTCTTACAAAAGATTCATTTCCCTTACACCGTTGGTTATGGTATGACCGAATGTGCTCCGCTGATCTCTTATAGCAAATCGTACGACTTCCGTGAAGGCTCATGCGGAAAGATCTTAGAGGGATTGATGGAAGTCAAGTTAGATAGCGTCAATGCCGATGGAATAGGGGAGATCTTAGTTCGTGGCGAACACGTGATGGCTTGTTATTACAAGAACCAAGAAGCTACGAATGAAGTCTTTACGTCCGATGGTTGGTTGAAGACAGGGGATCTTGGGTATATTGATGAAGATGGATTTATCTTTATCAAAGGACGAAACAAAACGATGTTCCTTGGACCGAATGGACAGAACATCTATCCGGAGGAGATAGAGGCGAAACTCAATAATATGCCTTACGTGATGGAGTCGCTTGTGATCGAGCAGGACCACAATATTGTGGCGCTCGTTTGTTTAGACTTTGAGACGGTGGATGCGGCTAACCTCACAAAGAGCCAATTAGATGAGGCGATGGAGAAAAACCGCAAGATGGTCAATAGTTTGTTAGCGTCTTACGAGCAGATTTCGGCGATTAAGATCTATCCTCACGAGTTTGAGAAGACACCTAAAAAGAGTATTAAACGATTCTTATATACACATTTTTGATATGTTAACTTCCGATCAAGACAACCTAATTAAAATGTTTGAGCGCTCCTTCGTGGAGAACTGGGAACTGCCTGCCGTTTCGGATTACGGCACTCCTATCACGCTCACTTATGCTCAATTAGCGGAAAGAGTAGCGATGTTACATCTTGTCTTTCATCGTTGTGGAATAGAGAAAGATGATAAGATTGCGATTATGGGACGGAATAACTGCAATTGGGTAGCCGCGTATATTGCTACCATCACTTACGGAGCTATCGTCGTTCCCATCCTTCAAGATTTTAAGGCAAACGATGCCCTTCATATCATCAATCACTCGGATGCACGTCTGCTGTTCATTTCGGATACGATCTGGGAATGTATGGATATTGACGAGATGAAGAAGGTCAAAGTGGTCTTCTCGTTGAATAATTTTCACCCGTTGTCTTCTCGCTTAAAACGTGAAGAACTTACCGTCGAAACGATGCAAGAGATGCTGGCCAAAGCCTATCCGCAGGGCTTTGACAAGAAGGATGTTCACTACGATATTCGTCCTAATTCGGCGGTTGCGTCTATTAACTATACCTCCGGAACGACGGGTTTCAGTAAGGGGGTTATTACGCCTTGCAATGCGTTGGCGGCTAATATCCTGTCGTTCTATAAGACCGGAGGACTGTTCCGTGGTTGCCGTCACGTGGCTTTCTTACCGTTGGCTCACGCGTACGGGTGTGGCATTGATTTCTTAGGTGTTATAACCTATGGCGGACACACCACGTTTATCGGTCGTACGCCGGCTCCGAAGATTCTGCTACAGGCTTTTGCGGAGGTCAAACCGACCAATGTATTGACCGTTCCTCTTATTGTAGAGAAGATTTATAAGAAACAGATTGTTCCTCAGATATCGAAAACTCCGATTCGTTGGGCATTAAAAGTTCCCTTCCTTTCGGATGCTGTTTTAGGTAAGATTCGTCAACAACTCATTGACGCTTTCGGCGGACAGTTTGAGCAAGTGATTATCGGTGGTGCTCCTTTGAACGCAGAAGTAGAGGAGTTCCTGACCCGTATTAAGTTCCCTTATGCGGTCGGTTATGGTATGACCGAATGTGCTCCACTGATCTCCTTTACCCCTTATAAAGATGGGTATAAACCGCTGTCTTGCGGAAAGATCCTGGATGACATGGAAATCAAGGTCGTTGATGCTGACGAGCAAGGTATAGGCGAGTTGTGGGTACGTGGTGAACACGTGATGTTGGGCTATTACAAGAATGCCGCTGCTACACGTGAAGTGCTCACCAAAGATGGCTGGTTAAAGACCGGTGACCTTGGGTATATTGATGAAGATGGATTTATCTTTATCAAAGGGCGTAATAAGACGATGCTCCTTGGTCCCAGTGGACAAAACATCTATCCGGAGGAGATAGAGGCAAAACTCAATAACATGCCTTACGTGATGGAGTCTATCGTACTTCAATATGAAGACCACTTGGTAGCGCTCGTCTGCCCGGACTATGAATCGACCGATGCGATGACTGCCGAAGAAATAGAGAAAGCAATGGAGGAGAATCGTAAGAACCTCAATTTGGAGTTAGCCTCTTACGAACAGATATCCAAAATTAAACTTTATCCCCACGAGTTTGAGAAGACGCCAAAGAAATCGATTAAGCGTTTCCTCTATACTGCAATGGCAACTGACTAAGAATGAACCTGTGTATTGATCAAGGAAACTCGAGAACGAAGATAGCCGTTTTCAATAACGATCGCCTCATTAAGCACGTTATCTACAAGAACTTTACGTCAACCGATGTAGAGAAACTCTTTTCGCTCTATTCCATTGATTACGCTATCATCTCGTCTGTAGCGAGCATTGAACCGGCTGTGGTGAATACGCTCCATCGTCTGGCTAAGCGGTTTGTGCTCTTTGATCACAAGACCCCGGTGCCGATTGTGAATGCTTACGATACACCCGAAACGCTTGGACAAGACCGATTAGCAGCCGCAGTGGGCGGTGCCAAACTGTTTCCAAATGAGAATGTACTGATTATCGATGTCGGCTCGGCCATCACGTACGATGTCGTGACGAAGGACAATACCTATATCGGCGGAAACATCGCTCCGGGACTGAAAATGCGATTCTCGATACTTAAACAGATGACCAAGAAACTACCCTTTGTGGAGGTTGAACCCGATGATTTGATACCGCTGTTTGGCAAAAACACACACGACGCGATTGCAGCCGGAGTCATTCGTGGCATAATTTTTGAGGTAAAAGGATATATGCGTACTCTGGCAGACCGCGGAGATGCCTTTAAGACAATCATTACCGGTGGTAATAGTAACTATATTAGCAAATATATTGACTCAGCCTGCGAGCAGAAACACCTTGTCTTGCAAGGGCTGAACACCATATTAAATTATAATATCCATGCGTAAGCATCTACTCATAGTATTCCTTTTGGTTGTTGCAGCTTCTTTATCTGCGCAGAATATGACCTCGTCGCCGTTCTCTCGCTATGGCTATGGATTGTTAGATGCGAACACGCCCAACACCTATCGCGGATTGGGTGGAGTTGGTATTGGAATGAGAAGCAATAAGGTGATCTGTTCTGTTCAACCGGCAAGTTATACCGCGTGCGATAGTATGACGTTTATGTTCGATGTCGCAGCCAGTGTGGGGTGGGACAATTACCAGGATGCCAATGGTAAACGCAATCGCGCTACAGGTAACCTCGAATATCTGACTATGCAGTTCCCTATTTGGCGTCAACATATAGCCCTTGCGGCAGGTGTCGTTCCTTATTCAGTGGTGGGATATAACATCCTTGTACCCGATAAGTCGGGACGCGTACCCAGTTACACTCCCATTGCCGCCTACACGGGAGAAGGCGGAATAAGTGAAGTCTTTGTAGGATTGAGTTTTAATATCTGCGATTGGGTCGCATTAGGAGCAAATATGTACTATATGTTTGGCGAAACAACGAATGCTCGCTCTATCACGTTCTCCGAAGCAGGACTCACTCCTTACACCCAATTAGCCTATACGAAAATCAATAGTTTCCGCTTTAGATACGGACTGCAAGTCTTCCACTCTTTTGAGGGACACGACTTTACGGTAGGCGCGATCTTTGAGAACAAACAACGACTGAATTCACAATATTACGTAATAGAGTCCTCTCTCCTTGACACTATCGGAGATCCTATCACCAATGGCTTTGAGATGCCAATGGTTTATGGAGTAGGAGGAAGTTATACGTGGCAAAAACGCTTGATGGTTAGTTTCGATTACGAACGCGAATGTATGGCTTCCGCCCTATATTTAGGACAAACGGGAACGATGAATGACCGTAATCGTTACGCTTTAGGAATAGAGTATCGAAATAATCCGATAAGCCAACGCTATGTGGATCGTGTGATGTGGAGGGTAGGGTGCTGCTTAACGGACAGCTATATGAAGGATGAGCGAATGTCCAATATGAAGGATATAACCGCGTCTATCGGTATCGGTCTTCCTTTGCGCAATGCCGGAACCATCTTTAACGCCTCTGTCGAATATACGCACCGAGGTAACAAGAACTTCCTTGAAGAGAACGAACTCAAACTCACGATTAACGCAGCTATTTGCGAAAACTGGTTCTTCAAACGAAGACTCTAAAACTAGACAAACTAGAACAACTAGAATAACTATCAAAATTTACTCATTATGAAAAAATCTATTATTGCTTTAGCCCTTTGCGCAGCAGTTCCTGTATTAGCTTGCGCCAAGAAACCGAAGAAAGTTGCAGAACCCGAGCCCGCACCGGCTCCCGTCGTTGTTGAAGATGAGACTCCTGAAATCACTGAGGAGTGCCTCATGAATGTCTCTCTGTTTGTGGAGAGTGCAAAAAACAAAGCATACGAAGATGCTTATGGCCCATGGTTGGAGGTTTATACCACTTGCCCTAATGCCAATAAAGCCATCTATGCTCGTGGCACGCAAATCCTTGAGTGGAAGTACAATAATGCTACCACCGACGAGGAGAAAAAACAAATACGCGAGATGGCTCTCCAAATGCACGACAAACGAATCAAATACTTCGGCGATGATCCTAAATATCCGACGGTATATATCTTAGGTCAAAAAGCCCTTGATTATTGCAAATACTACGAGGAGGACACTTTGAAATTAGAGGCTTATGGTTGGTTCAAAGAGAGTGTTACCGCTTTAGGGGATAAGTCTCCTTTGAATGTTATCCAAAAATTCATGGAAGTGTCGAATAACCTTTATAGGATTGACCCCTCCAAATATGGATCTCAATACTTGATGGACTACGCATTGGTTAGTCCTATTCTTCAATCCATCTGGGATAATCCTGCTTCTAAGAACGCTACGGATGCCGCTAATCTGAAAGAATACGTGGATAATGCTTTTGCTCTTTCGGGTGCTGCCAGTTGCGAGAAGTTAGACGAACTCTATGCTAATTATGTGAACACCAATGGTCAATATCTGGAGGATATGCTCAAACTCATGAAGATGTATCGTCGCGTTGGTTGCACAGAGTCAGAGGTTTATTTCGCTGCTGCTGAGGCTGCGCATAAACTGCAACCTACCACTGAATCCGCTTCCGGTTGTGGTTCGATGGCTCTGAAGAAAGGCAACTACAACGATGCTATTGACTATTACAGACAAGCCATTGAACTCATTGACGAGAACGATCCTGAAGCTGACGAGACACGTGCTGATCTCCAATATCGTATCTCTTACGTTTATATGGACAAACTGCATCGCTTAGCAGATGCTCGCACATTTGCTAACTTGGCAATGAATAGCAATCCGAACCAAAAAGGTCGTTGCTACATTATGATTGGTATGTGCTACGCTGCCGCTCAACCCTATCAAACACCCGATTATCCTGCTGCTAAGGCGGCTATCTTGAATAAGACCGTGTTCTGGGCTGCTGTGGATAAGTTCAATAAAGCCAAAGCAGTTGACGAGTCTTGCACCGATGATGCAAACAAACTGATTGCTACCTATAGCAAGTATTTCCCCTCCAAAGAGGAACTGTTTGACCTTCCTGCTGAGTTCGGTTCAGGCACGTTTATCGTAGGCGGTTGGATTAACGAAACAACAACGGTTCGTGCTAAGAAAGACTAACATATTACTTTTCTGCTTCATGCTGATGTCCTGCGCTTGCTCTCATCGAGATGTCAAGTTGCGGACTTCAGCCGTGCAGGATCGTAGCCTCATCCCCGTACTCAATTCGGATGAGGTTACTACACTAATCTCCGATTCGGGGATCACTCGTTATCGTATCACCTCTTCTAAGTGGCTTATCTTCGATAAAGCGGAACCTCCTTATTGGGAGTTCCCTAAAGGTATTTTTCTCGAGAAGTTTGACGAGAACTTAGAGATCGAGGAAACGATAAAGGCGGATTATGCCCACTATAACGACGAAGCGCATATTTGGCAATTAAAGGGAAATGTACACGCCGTCAATAGTAAGGGCGAACAATTCGATACACCCGAGTTATATTGGAGCCAAGACAAAGAACGAATCTTTTCAGATTCGTCCATTGTCATCACCAAAGAGAAATCTATCATCTATGGTGTCGGGTTTGAGGCTGATCAGTCTATGACCCATTATACTATTCATCATCCTACAGGAGTTATTCCTGTCAAAAACGAGGAAGATGAGAAGTAGGCTTATCCACCGCATTTGGAATAACCGCACTCACGACAGTGCATGCAGCCTTCCTCATAAATAAGCGGTTGACCGCAGTTCGGGCAGACTTGTCCTTGAACTACCGTGCCGTCTTGGATGTACTTCTTTAGGGCGCGTTCTACACCCACTTTCCAAGAGTTAATCGTTTCACTGTCCATCTGCAAGCCGCTAATCATCTTGATGACTTGGTCAATCGGCATACCAAAACGAAGCACGCCCGAGATAAGTTTCGCATAGTTCCAGAACTCCTTATCAAACTTGTAACTCAATCCCTCAACCGTAGTCTTATAGCCATGGGTGTTGACGATCTGGAAGTCGTAACGGCTCAGTCCGGTGTTCTCGTCACGCGACTTGATGATCTTACCCGTAGTCACGGATTTAGGCAATAAGATACCATCCTCATCATCGGCAAGACCGGTGAAGATCTCGTAAGGACGGCCATCAAGCAGACCTACAAACGCAATCCATTTATCCTTATTGTTTTGGAAACGAACTACGTCGCAATCCAACTCTACCGGACGTTTCTGTGTGCGATGGTCGTAGCAGATACAGGTCTTATCGTCCTTCTCATCTTTCTTGTCCTCTTTCTTCTCGTCTTTCTTTAACGTCTCAAGTACACCCGTACGGCTACCTTCGCGATAGACGGTGCAACCCTTACAACCACAGCGCCAAGCCTCCTCGTAGAGTTTGCCTACGAGCTCTTCGGTCACATCGGTGGGAAGGTTGATGGTCACGGAGATAGAGTGGTCAACCCATTTCTGGATAGCCCCTTGCATCTGTACCTTTGCCAGCCAATCCACATCGCTTGCTGTAGCATGGAAATAGGGAGACTCGGCTACCAGACCTTCCACTTCCTCCATCGTGTAACGATGGTTGGGATCGTAGGTGTGACCATTGGCATTCATCCAAGTGATGAACTTATGGTGGAAGACGATATATTCTTCAAAGCTATCGCCATCCTCGTTAATAAGATCGACGTGTACGTTCTTATCGTTCGGATTGACTTTGCGACGACGCTTATAAACAGGCTGGAAGACCGGCTCGATACCACTGGTGGTTTGCGTCATGATAGAGGTTGTACCCGTAGGAGCAACTGTCAAGCAGGCGATGTTACGACGACCGTGTTGCTTCATCTCTTCGTATAGTTCGGGATCGGCTTCTTTGATACGGAGGATATATGGATTATTCTCCTCACGTTTGCTATCATATACTTTGAAGGCACCGCGCTCTTTGGCCATGTTCACGCTGCTGCGATAAGCCGCTAGAGCGAGGTTTTTGTGTACTTCTACCGAGAAAGCAATCGCTTCCGGCGAACCGTAACGCAGTCCCATAGCTGCCAACATATCACCTTCGGCGGTGGTGCCTACACCCGTACGACGACCTTGAACGGTCTTCTTCATAATCTTTTCCCAGAGTTCGCGCTCGGTGCGTTTGATGGTATCACTCTCGGGGTCAGAAGCGATCTTAAGTAAGATCTTGTCAATCTTCTCCATCTCGAGATCGATGATATCGTCCATGATGCGTTGCGCCACCATAATATGTTTGCGGAAAAGCTCAAAGTCGAACTCCGCTTGGGGCGTGAAAGGATTCTTCACATAACTGTAGAGGTTGATAGCGAGCAATCGGCAGCTGTCGTACGGGCAGAGAGGAATCTCACCACAAGGGTTCGTGCTGACCGTCTTATAACCAAGGTCGGCATAGCAGTCGGGCACAGACTCGCGGATAATCGTATCCCAGAACAACACACCGGGTTCAGCCGACTTCCAAGCGTTGTGGATGATCTTCTTCCATAAGGCTTGCGCATCAATCTCTTTCTGCATCTTAGGATTATTGCTCTTAATAGGGTACTGCTGAACGTACGGCACACCCTCAATGGCGGCTTTCATAAACTCATCATCGATCTTCACGCTCACATTCGCTCCCGTCACTTTCCCTTGCTCCATCTTAGCATCGATGAATGCTTCGCTATCGGGATGCTTGATGCTGACAGATAACATCAATGCTCCGCGACGACCGTCTTGCGCCACCTCGCGTGTAGAGTTGGAATAACGCTCCATAAAGGGTACCAGACCCGTACTCGTCAAAGCGGAGTTCTGCACCGGACTGCCGTGAGGACGGATATGACTAAGGTCATGACCAACGCCTCCGCGACGTTTCATCAGTTGCACTTGTTCCTCGTCAATCTGGATGATAGCACCATAGCTATCCGATTCGCCATCTTGACCGATAACGAAGCAGTTACTCAAACTGGCTACCTGGAAGTTATTACCTATCCCCGTCATCGGACTACCTTGCGGTACGATGTAACGGAAATCTCTCATCAACTCGAATAGTTCGGGTTCAGTCATAGGGTTCTTGTACTTACTCTCAATACGAGCAATCTCTGAAGCCAAACGATGATGCATGTCATCGGGCGTGAGTTCGTACAAGTTGCCAAAACTGTCTTTTAAGGCATACTTCGTCGCCCAAACACGAGCTGCTAATTCGTCGCCATGGAAGTATTCTTTTGATGCTTCCTCAGCTTGCGCTTGTGTATAAATCTTTTTTTCCATGATTTAGTATATTTATTTTGTTTAGTCTTTTATCTTTTGTCTTTGTTCCTTTTTCCAAAATGGACTGCAAAATTACAACTTTTTTTTGATATGTGCAAATATTTTTTGCACTTTTTTTGCAAAAAAAGTTATTAACATTTTGCACAAAGTTTCCATAATAAAAATGTAACCGACTTAATAATAAGTGGTTACATTTTTATAAATAGTCAAAAGTTGTCTAAAAATAAAAGTTTTCAACATTCATTTTTTTCAATGTGTTCAATTCTTGCAGAGCAGAGGGTAGTGCCGGAGGCATCTTTTTGTTGATAACTAACAGCATCATCCGTTTCTTCAACCAAGGTATAAAGTGTGTCGCCAAGATAGACCTCTTTGGCATATTTAATGTCAAAACGGAAACCCTTACTCAACCACTCCGGTTTGCGCACATTGAGCATAAACTCCGTATATTTGCACGAATTACAATGGTTGTTGTAATCCACATCTCCGTACTGAATCGTGTGCGGATGATTGACCTCCGTTTGCAAAGGTAACATCCGTTTGGGGCGTGCCATCTCCAGTGCGATTGGCTCCTCCACACCTTGGAAAGGTGCTTGGTCAAAGACATTGACTATCTCGCGTTTCTTTAAGTCAAAGACTGCCCAAACCGTCTTGGCACGGCCGATCAAAGCCCCCTCCAAGCCTCCCTCAATAGGGGAGGATGTAGTGTTTAGGTATATCCGATAGTTACGGACGGAAAGCATGTGTTGGTTCTGTTCCACCCATGTCTCAACCACAATCTCATCACCTGCTTTAGGCATAAAATCCATCTCCAAACTCATGTTTGTGATAATCCACGTCAGTCCTTGCGGATAGAGGTACTGAATACCAAAACCTCCCTCGTCGGCAGCAAGACCTGCCATCGTGAGGATGTGGTTTTGTAACGCGTGCAGACGCAAACAACGCTCTGCGTCAATCTCTTGATAGGGAACCGAGAAGGAATATCTTTTCATTTTAACCATTTGTCAAGCCATTGGTAGAAAGTGCGTTGCCAGAGGATGCCATTCTGCGGTTTGAGTACCCAGTGGTTCTCCTCGGGGAAGATAAGCAGTTGAGATGGGATACCTTGTAACTGAGCCGCATTATAGGCTGCCATCGCTTGGTTGGCTAAGATACGATAGTCTTTCTCTCCGTGGATACAGAGGATAGGCGTATCCCATTGATCCACAAACCGATGAGGCGACTGCGCAAACGTGCGTTGAGCCGTCTTATTGCTCTTGTCCCAATACGGACCGCCTAAATCCCAATTGGCAAACCACATCTCTTCGGTTTCCAGATACTGCATCTCCTCATTGAAGATACCATCGTGCGCAATGAACGCTTTGAAGCGTTGGTTATGATGACCGGCTATCCAATACACGCTATACCCGCCAAACGATGCGCCTACACAACCTAAATGGTCTTTATCCACTGCGGGGATATTGGCTACAGCCTCGTCAATAGCCGAAAAATAATCTTTCATGCACTGACCGGCATAGTCGCCACTGATGGCTTCATTCCACTCTTTGCCAAAGCCGGGCAGACCGCGTCTATTCGGTGCTACCACGATATAATCATGGGCAGCCATCATCATGAAGTTCCAACGATAAGACCAGAACTGACTCACCGGCGATTGAGGTCCGCCTTCGCAATAGAGAAGGGTGGGATATTTCTTGTTGGGATCGAAATGCGGTGGCAGGATAATCCACGTGAGCATCTGTTTGCCATCCGTTGTCTTTTGCCAACGCGGAACGACGGTACACATCGTTACTTGATCGTAGATGTTTTTGTTCTCGAAGGTTAACTGGGTAATTCCGGATTTTCCGGTATTTCCGGCATTTCCGGTTATCTTGTAAATCTCGTTAGCTTCGCACATCGAGTGGCGCAAGCAGTAATACTCGCTGCCTTCTGCAGTCCAATCGGCAGGTGTAGGGATAGGCTCGAAGTCGTACTGCCCCTCCGTCAAACAACGGCGGTTACCCGCAAGGTCGGTCTCGTAGAGCATTGTCGTTCCGTGCCAAACGGCATTGAAGACAATGTGCTCATTATCACGCCAATAGTAACTATCCACATTTGTGTCCAACCCTTTGGAGACGAACGATACATCGTTCGTCTTAATGTCCATGACCATCAGTCGGTTCTCGTCACTCTCGTAGCCATCGCGTTCCATCGACTGCCAAGCTAGTTTTGTGCCGTCCGGCGAGAATGTAGGATTGGTGTCGTAACCGCCATTGGATTCGGTGACATTCGCGCACGCGCCCGTGTGTATATTATATAGGTATATGTCCGAATTGGTGGATAGGGCATAATCCTTACCCGTCTTCTTACGGCAGGTGTAGGCGATCGTCTCGTTATCAGGACTCCAACATAGTTGCTCAATACCGCCGAACGGACGCATCGGGCACTCAAACGTAGTGCCTTCTAACAAGTTCATAGGATGAGCCACCTTGACCGAGCGCAAAGTCATCTCGCCTTTGTAGTTCAGTTGTACCTCATAGACAAACGGCTGTGGAATCTCGTCCACCCACTCGTCCCAGTGCTTGTACATTAAGTCTGTGGCAATGTGAGCATTAGCTTTTGGAAGGTCGGGATATTGGTCTTCGATAGTGGGATGACTCTTGACGGTCTGAATAGCAATCAAGCGATTGCGCATTGGAGAGAACAAGAACCCTTCGATATCTTTCTCTAAGCCTTGAACGGCGATATCTTTCTTGTTTTGCCTTAGGTAAAGCTTGCCGGACTTCAAGTATGCCAACACGCCACTATTCCCAAACCAAGCGGGATCGGAACCCACAAACTCATCTATGGTCTGTAGTCCGTTCTCGTCTTCCGTACAAATACGAATCCAAGTCGTTGAGCGGTTTTCTTCTACACTGTAGTAACTGACGGAATAAGCGATCCATCCTGTCTCAATATCCAAGGTGACATTACCGATACGTCCCATCGCCCAAAGGGCTTCCGCTGTGAAGCGACCGCCGTCAATAGTGATTGAGGGTTTGGTGATGGGGGAAGCCCCCTCTGTCTCTCCCGTAGATGGGGAGTGTTTTGTACAAGCTAAACTCATAGAGGCAAGAAGTGCCATAGTAAAAATTTTTGATTTCATGGATAATTTGTGTTATTTCGGTGCAAAGTTACATTTTTTTTTGCATATTTCCAAATTTTTTTATATCTTTGCACAAAAATTTCAATATTTGTCCCTGTTATGAAACAAACTAAACGCTTAAAACAGTTCTTTTTGGAAGATTTATGGCATACTCGTAACGACTCGGTAGGCTCTAAAATGAAAGGTACCTTTTATGCCATACTCAAAACGATTACCCTCTCTGTACGCGGGTTCTCTGACAACCGTCTTAACCTAAAAGCCAGCGGACTTAGTTACTTATTGCTTTTTGCTATTGTACCTATTTTGGCGATGACGTTTGCTATTACCAAAGGTTTTGGTTTGGATAACCTCATTGAGCAGACTCTTAACGATACGTTCTTAGGGCAGATGAACGTAGTGCCGACGATTATGGGCTTCGTGGATCGTTATCTCTCCACTTCGCATGGGGGGGCCTTTATCGGAATTGGTGTGATTGTCTTGCTTTCGGCTGTATATGGGTTCTTTCGTAATGTGGAATTAGCCTTCAATAGTATATGGAACGTGAGGCAGACGCGCTCTATAGGACACCAAATGACCAATTATATATCCATTCTACTTCTTATTCCGATTTTTATTATTGTTACGTCCGGTATTAGTATCTTTCTCAACTCCGCCGTATCCGAATTGACCGAATTGGAATGGCTCATGCATATACAAAAAGGGTTTGCCAAACTCATCAGTTTTGTTGTGTCGTGGGCGTTCTTCACGTGGATGTATATCGCTATTCCTAACACCAAAGTGCGCTTTATCAGTGCCGTCATTCCGGGTGTGATTATGGGTATGCTTTTCCAACTATTGCAGATGCTATCCGTGACCATCATCGTCTTTTTAGGTCGCACGAGCGTTATCTATGGTGCTTTTGCTACGATACCGTTGCTGCTACTGTTCCTTGACTGGTCGTGTTTGATGATGCTTATCGGTGCCGAGATGTCGTTCTCCATTCAGAACCAAGAGAACTTCGAATACGAGAAGGAACTCAATACCGTTTCGCGTCGGTATAAGGATTTTGTGATGATATACCTCCTTCACGTCATTGCCAAGCGTTTTGAGCAAGACCAACTACCCCTCACGGCTCACGAGTTAGCGAAACAGGAGAACCTGCCAACGCGTATGGTCAGCCAGTTATTAGGGCGTTTGACGGATGTGCATATTCTGCGAGAAGTGCATATTGAGGGTAGGGAAGAGAAGACGTTCCAACCTGCTTTGGATACGCATAAAATGACGTTGGGGCTTATAAATGAACGCATCGACTGCCAAGGTGCTGAATTCTTTATTCAAGACGCTTCGCAATCGATGCTGGATTTCTGGGAACGTTATACGAAGTTGAAAAACCAACATATAACGTTGCAAGAGGTCAAACTGAGCGACCTCTATTGATTACATCATTCCACCCATTCCGCCTGCGGGCATAGCCGGAGCAGGATTGTCTTCTTTAATATCGGTGATCACGCATTCGGTAGTGAGGAACATTCCTGCAATACTGGCTGCGTTCTCAAGTGCTACGCGAGCCACCTTAGCGGGATCAACCACACCGGCAGTTTTGAGGTTCTCATATACGTCCTTGCGAGCATTATAACCGAAGTCGGCTTTGCCACTGCGTACCTTATCTACTACGACAGCTCCTTCGAGTCCTGCGTTGTTCACAATCTGACGAAGAGGCTCTTCGATGGCGCGACGGATGATATCGATACCCGTTTGCTCGTCCTCGTTCTCGCCTTTGAGGTTCGTGAGGGCTTCTTGGGCGCGGATATAGGCTACGCCACCACCGGGAACGATACCTTCTTCAATAGCAGCGCGAGTAGCACTGAGGGCATCATCTACGCGGTCTTTCTTCTCTTTCATCTCTACCTCGGAAGCTGCACCCACATTGAGTTGAGCTACACCGCCGGCGAGTTTAGCCAGACGCTCTTGCAGTTTCTCTTTGTCGTAGGTCGATTTGGTTGCCGTGATCTGCGACTTGATTTGTGCAATACGGTTAGCGATAGCCATCTTATCTCCTGCACCATTGACAATGGTCGTGTTATCTTTGCTTACGGAAACGTTCTCTGCTGTACCCAGCATATCGAGTGTAGCCGTCTCCAGTTTGATACCTTTCTCCTCGCTGATGACTGTTCCGCCCGTGAGGATAGCAATGTCTTCGAGCATCTCTTTTCTACGATCACCAAAGCCCGGAGCTTTGACAGCACAAATCTTCAATTGTGCGCGAAGGCGGTTCACAACGAGAGTGGTCAACGCTTCGCTATCTACATCCTCAGCAATGATCAGTAACGGACGACCGCTTTGTACAGCGGGTTCCAATACGGGAAGGAGTTCTTTGAGGTTGCTGATTTTCTTATCGTGAATGAGGATATAGGGCTTATCCATCTCTACTTCCATGGTTTCGGTATTCGTTACGAAATACGGACTGATATATCCGCGATCAAACTGCATACCTTGTACCACATCAATGGTGGTGTCCATACCTTTGGCTTCGCCGATAGTGATAACACCATCTTTGCTAACTTTGCGCATCGCGTCAGCAATGAGTTTACCGATCTCGGCATCGTTATTGGCGGAGATCGTGGCTACTTGTTCGATCTTGTCGAAGTCATTGCCTACGACTTCACTTTGTGCTTTGATGTTCTCAACCACAGCGTTGACTGCTTTATCAATACCGCGTTTGAGAGCCATCGGGTTAGCACCGGCAGTCACGTTCTTCAGCCCAACGCTGATGATGGACTGAGCCAGAACGGTTGCGGTCGTCGTACCATCACCGGCTTGGTCGCCCGTCTTAGAAGCCACTTCCTTAACGAGTTGAGCACCGAGGTTCTCGGCAGCCTCTTTGAGTTCAATGGCTTTGGCTACGGTCACACCATCTTTGGTGATGTGCGGAGCACCATATTTCTGGTCAATAATAACGTTACGTCCCTTGGGACCAAGGGTAACTTTAACTGCGTTAGCCAATTGGTCAACGCCACGTTTGAGGGCATCCCGCGCCTCAATGTTGTAAGTGATATCTTTTGCCATAGTTGTATTAATTTAGAATCGCCAAAACGTCGGATTGACGCATGATGATGAGTTTCTCGTTGTCGATTTCTACTTCGTTACCGGCGTACTTGCCATAAAGTACTTGGTCACCTTCTTTGAGGACCATCTCCTCATCCTTGGTGCCTTTACCAACTGCGATGACTTGTCCGCGGAGCGGTTTCTCTTGTGCGGTATCGGGAATAATGATTCCGCCTACCGTCTTTTCTTCTGCGGCCGTTGGGCGAATGACCACACGGTCCAATAAGGGTTGAATCTTTGACATAGTTTTACGTATTTTTAGTTATTATAGTTAGTATAGTTTATCTAGTTAATCTAGTTAGTCTAGTTTGTCTAGAGGATAATCGTTTCAAATGTATTGACTTTCGTTTTATCGTAAGGGCGGCTGACTTTGATGTAGTTCTCGGTAAAACCGTACATTATTGGTGTAGAGTGTAGAGTGTAGAGTGTAGAGTTTACCCTCTTTCCCTCCCATAGTACGGTGGCTGTTTGGCCTTTGTTAGCAGCGTAGAACGCTTGCAGTTTTTGGTCACTGATTTGGTGTAAGACCTCACTCCTACGATGGCGCTCATTCATTGGGATGACGGGCAAGTCCATTGTCAACATCCTTGTGTTAGCGCGCTCCGAGTAGGTAAACACGTGCAACTGCGAAACGGGCAGAGCGGAGATATAATTCACATACTCGTCCCATCGCTCTTGCGTCTCTCCGCGCACACCTACCATACAATCTACTCCGATAAACGCGTTAGGCATCACTTTTCGTATATGTTCAATTCGCTCCGTAAACAGAGCCGTATCGTAATGACGGTGCATAATTTTAAGCATCTCGTCCGAACCCGACTGCAACGGTATATGAAAATGCGGAGCGAAATGCTTGCTCTTAGCCACAAACTCAATAATCTCGTCCGTGAGCAAGTTCGGCTCGCAAGAGGAGATCCTTATTCTATAGTTTAGAGTGTAGAGTGTAGAGTTTAGAGTAGTTGCGCCTTCGGCTGTAGTGGAGAGTTGGTCTAGTTGTTTTAGTAAATCTAGAAATGTCTCATTGGTGGAGCGGCCGAAGTCGCCGATATTAACGCCGGTGAGCACAATCTCCTTGGCTCCTTGGCTGAGTGCTTCCTTGGCTTGCGCCACGATGGAGGCGATAGAGCCATTGCGCGAGCGTCCGCGCGCAAGCGGTATAGTACAATAGGTGCAGAAATAGTTGCACCCGTCTTGAATCTTCAAAAAACAACGGGTTCGGTCATCCCTCGAATACGCGGGATGGAACGTGTTAAGGTCTTTAGGGATAACATGACTGACCTCCATCATCGAGGCAATCTGTTGGGGTTGAAGGGCAGCATAACACCCGGTCACGATTATCCGTGCCTTCGGGTTCTCCCTTTTAAGGCGGTGAATAGCCTGCCTGTCTTTTTGGTCGGCGGTGTCCGTAACACTACACGTGTTGACAATAACCACATCCGCCTGCTCGCCGACTTTGGCTTTGGTGTGGCCGTGTTCAAGTAAAACTTTGCCGAGAGCAGAACTCTCGGCAAAGTTGAGTTTACAACCTAATGTGACAATCTTATAGGTCATCCTAACATCGACAATAAGATACCTGCTGCAACAGCAGAACCAATCACACCGGCTACATTCGGACCCATAGCATGCATGAGTAAGTAG